>WRAL01000033.1 GCA_009780285.1 Treponema sp. | reverse complement strand
GAGCTAGGCCTGTACGACATGAGCGGGAACGTCTGGGAGTGGTGTCAGGACCGGTGGTCCTCCGAAAGCGCGTTCCGCGTGGTACGCGGCGGCAGTTGGGGCGATTCGGCGGACAACGTCCGTTCGACCATTAGTCTCAACTACACCCCCGACTTCCGGAACGGCGTTATTGGCTTCCGGCTGGCGCGCCCCTAGTTCTGCGGATCGCAAGGCGAAAAAACGCAGAACAAACCGTTTGCCTGCAAGGCAGGCGCAAGCCCGAACCTGCGAACACGAGCGGCGCGACCGCCTAGTGTTCCGGAATATTTGGTTTGCTAAATCGCAACATTCGGCAATCCCCTGCAGGGCAAGGAATTGCCTCAACCTGAATACCGTCATTTGAATATTCCGGAACACTAGCCACTTCCCTGCGATGCGCGCTAGCATTGCGCATGACACGACAAGAGCAAGGAGGCAGAGGCTCGGGCGAGCTGGCCTTTGGGGAACTTTACGACATCATCGCGCGGCTGCGCGGCCCGGATGGCTGCCCTTGGGACAGGGAGCAGGACTGCGCCTCCCTGCGCGGAAACCTAATCGAAGAAACCTATGAATGCGTCGAGGCCATCGACGAAAAAAATCCCGGCCATATTCGCGAGGAGCTTGGCGATATTTTTTTTCTGGCGACGATGCTCGCGTACATTCACGAGGAACAGGGCGCTTTTTCCGTGGCCGACGCGCTTCGCGAGGTAAACGAAAAGCTCGTTCGCAGGCACCCGCACGTTTTCGCTGACGTTACGGCGCGCGATTCGGGCGAAGTGCTGGAAAACTGGAACAGGATCAAGGTCGAACAGGAAGGGCACAGGCCCAAGGACTCGATCCTCGACGAGGTGAGCGCGGCGCTTCCGCCCCTGGATCGGGCGCACAAGCTGCAAAAGAAGGCGGCCAAGCTGGGCTTCGACTGGCCGGACGCGCAAGGCGCCGGCGAAAAAATCGCCGAGGAGCTGGCCGAGACGATGGAGGCGGCGCGCGGAGGCTCGAGCGAAAAGGTCGAGGAGGAACTTGGCGACCTGCTTTTTTCGGTCGTCAACCTTTGCCGGCATTTGAAGGTGGAGCCGTCATTGGCCCTGCGCAGGGCCAACGGCAAGTTCGCCGCGCGCTTCAGGCGCGTGGAAAAAGGGATGCGGGAAGCGGGCCTGGAAATGCGCCGCGAGAACATGGCCGAGATGGACCGCCTTTGGGACGCGGCCAAGCTCGACTAGCTGCCGGCCGCCTTTCGGCCTACAGCGAGCTCCGGAAAAAATCCCTTAGCTTAATGGCCGCGTCGCGCGCGTCATCGCCATCCACGTATATCGTAACCTGATCGCCTTGGACCGCCCTTAGGCTGAGGACGGAAAAGAGACGCTTGGCGTCGGCTTTCTTATCGCCCTTGCTTACGATTATTTTCTGCGTATAGCCCTGAGCCGCCTTGACAAGCAAGCCCGCCGGCCGAGCATGTAGGCCGTCTTCGAGCGTAAGGACGTGTGTAAACTTAACCACAGTATGCCTCCAGTCTGTTAAGACCCATGCGGCGCGATCAGACCGGCGCGGTCTAATCGCGCCCGCCTAAATCGTTACCTGTTTGTACGCCTTGTACCCGGAACGGGCTATGTCGGAATTATCGCAGACCGGGCAGACAGCCGGCGCCGCGCTTTCGGTAACTATGTTGCCGCAGGTGTCGCATTTCCAGGCATCAACCGGCGGAAGCATCGCTTCCATGTTTTCCTTAAGCCGCCTAAAGCTGTCCCTATGGCTCCTTTCTATACTCGCAACGTTCTCGAACAGAAGCGCCACGTTGTCAAAGCCCTCTTCCCTCGCGGTTTTCGCAAAGGTCGGGTAGATTGTGCCGCTTTCGTTGCTTTCTCCGGCTATGGCAGCCGTCAGGTTCTCCGCGGTCGTGCCGACGCCGTTAAGGTAGCGCAGCCAGATTCTTGCATGTTCCTGTTCGTGTATCGCCGTCTCCTCAAAGCAATTGGCCACGTCGTCGAAGCCGTCTTCCCTTGCCTTGACCGCGTAGCTATAGTACCGGCTGCGCGCCTGCGATTCTCCGGCAAAAGCGGCCTTGAGATTGGCTTCCGTCTTGCTTCCGCTGAATTCTTTCATTCCTCGTCTCCTATTTATCGTGCTGAACTCCCGCGCAAACGCGCCGGATCTGTCCTAATTTTGCGCTTTTGCCATAATAGCATTATTGAAGCTATTCGAAAAGATACTCGTTACGAAGCATGGGCCTATTCGCCCTCCGGCGCTTCCCAGGCCAGCGCGCGGGCCACGGCGCGTTCCCAGCCGCGCGCGAGCGCGTCCCTCCTCGCCGCCGAGATAGCCGGCGAAAAAACCGCGTCCCGCGCGGCGCTCGCGCTTGCCTCTATGTCCTGCCTGTCCGCGTAAAAGCCGACGGCAAGGCCGGCAAGGTACGCCGCGCCCAAGGCCGTGCTTTCCACGTTTTTTGGACGAACCACCTGCGCGCCGAGAACGTCGGCCTGAAACTGCATCAAAAAATCGTTGGCGCTGGCGCCGCCGTCCGCGCGAATGCTCTGTATCCGCTCGCCGGAGTCGGCTTCCATCGCCAGGATCACGTCGCGGCTTTGGTAGGCGATTGATTCCAGGGTGGCGCGGACAATGTGGGAAATGCCGGTGCCACGAGTAATTCCAAAAATCGCGCCCCGCGCGCGCTGATCCCAATGCGGCGCGCCAAGGCCGGAAAACGCCGGCACCACGTAAACGCCGCCGGAATCCGGCGCCTCAAGCGCGAGGGCCTCGGAAGCCGCCGCGCTTTCAAGCAGGCGAAGGCCGTCGCGCAGCCATTGAATCGCAGCGCCGGCTATAAAGACGCTGCCCTCAAGCGCGTACTGGATTTTTCCAAAGGCTCCCCAGGCGATAGTCGTCAAAAGCCCGCTTTTTGAGGCCGCGGCTTTTTCGCCTGTGTTCATAAGGATAAAGCATCCGGTTCCATAGGTGTTTTTTATCGCGCCGGGATCGAAGCAGCGCTGGCCAAAAAGCGCCGCCTGCTGATCCCCGCAAATACCGGCTATGGGGACTTCCTCGCCGATGGCGTCCGCCTTCGAGCGTCCGTAAACATGGCTTGAAGGCATAACATCGGGGAGCATTTGCGCCGGGATATCAAGCTCGGCAAGTATTTCCCGGTCCCATTCCAGCGAATGAATGTTGAAGAGCATCGTGCGAGAGGCGTTGCTGTAGTCGGTAACGAAGGCCTTTCCGCCCGAGAGGTTCCACGTGAGCCAAGTATCCACCGTGCCGAAAAGAAGCTCGCCCTTTTCGGCCATCCTTCTTGCGCCGGAAACGTTTTCAAGAATCCAGCGCAGCTTGGTGGCCGAAAAATACGCGTCGGCGACAAGGCCGGTTTTTTCCTTAATAACCTTGTCAAAGCCGTTTTTTTTAAGCGCATCGCAAAAATCGGCCGTGCGCCTGCATTGCCAGACAATGGCGTTAAAAACGGGCTTCCCGGAGCTTTTTTCCCAAACAATCGTAGTCTCGCGCTGGTTCGTGATACCGATCGCGGCGATTTCCCCCGCGCTTATTCCTGCTCGCGCCTTCGCCTCGGCAATCACGCTAAGCTGCGAGGAATAGATTTCCATGGGATCGTGCTCGACCCATCCGGGCCTTGGAAAAATTTGCGTAAATTCTTTTTGCGCCGCCTGAACGACGCGGCCTTGCCTATCAAAAAGGATCGCCCTGGAACTTGTCGTTCCCTGATCAAGCGCCAGCAAATACTTCGACATGCGCAACCTCCATAGGCTATCGAGGCACTTGCAAAACTTCAGGTTTGCAAGTGCAACCGCTAAGAAATGCATGTTTCGTAGCCCATAGGGCGAGAAACTGCATAGCCTCGGCAAAACTAACCGAGTTTTGCAAGAGGCTCTATCGTTTGCCGCGCAGCTTAGCGCGCATGCCCCTAAAAAACTCTATCGCCGGGAGCATTATCACCGCGACGAAACTTCCGGCAAAACCATTATTGTAAAGGTTAAGCCCGCCGTTTATATCCCCGATAAAAACCGCGATCGACACATGGAAAAAACCGGTGGCTATGCCCCAAATCCAGCCGTACTTTCCGGCTATAGGCGCCAGGCCGGTGGAAAAAAGAATCGCAAGGGTATTTACCGGCGCCGTAGATTCCAAGTGATTGAGATGCACGGCGATTATGCTGCCGATCAAAATTGGAATTGTGTTGCGCAAATGTTTTCCGGACGCGGCGAAACCGGAGATCGTAAAAATGCCCCCAAGAATTGGCCCGTTGATCGGTATGTTCAAAAAATACATCACGGCGACTGACAGAACGCACATTATGCCAATGTTTTTATAGATCGCGCTTCCGTACTTGGCAAAATAATCGCTGTCGTCGGGATCGCTTTCGCCAAGAATGTTTCTAAATCTTTTGAAAGCCATCGACGGCTGGTCGGCGAAAAAGCCGTACACGATCAGCGCCATTGCGATTCCGCAGGCCAAAATCGTCAGGTGCATCGAATACTCGTCGCTCCAATAATTCTCCGGCGCGATTTCCATTCCAATGCTTCGCATAAGCCCGGCGAACATGGTCGCGATAAAACCGCCGGCAATCCCGCCGTTGTAAAGGCAGAAATTGCTATGAATACGTTTAACATATTCCGCGACGGCCGGAAAAATAAAGCCGACAAAAACGCCGACCGCATAGGCCGTAGCGATCATGTAGACATTGATCCCCTCGCCTGAAAAAAACGCGATCTCGCTTACTATGGGCGCGATCGTCGTGCTGACGACCCCGTGCAAAACCAGGCTTGAAAATTTTATCCCGGAAAGCCTGCCGTAAAGCCAAACGCCGGCGGTGATCGGCAAAGTATTGAAAAGATTTTTTCCAAAAAGCGAAAAGCCGATCGTAAGGAAGAGCGCGGCCATTATTCTTCCGTTCGGCGCGTTGCGCGTGGCTATAAGCATCAAAAGATTGAGGAAAAGCAGCAGGGCCGAGTTCACCAGGGCGGCGCCTATGCCGGCAAGCGCCACGTAGTCCGTGATCAGGACGCTTCGCGAAAGGTTAATCCGCGCGTAGCCTTCAAGAATTTCCCTTGGAGAGTCCAAAAAAAGGGCGACGGCGACAAAAAGCAGGCAGATTCCGAACATGATAAGGTAATCGACGGGCACTTTGTAGCGAGCGGCCTTATGTCCATGTCCGTGTTCAAGCGTTTCTTTCATTTTGCCACATCATACAGCAAAAGACGAGGAACGGCAAGGAAGATATCGCCGGATCGCGCCTGAACGCGGCCGCCGCCTACACGTCCAGATTGCTCACCAAAAGCGCGTTTTCCTCGATGAAGGCGCGGCGCGGCGAGCCCCCTGCCGGTTATTTCCGCCGCATGGATCTGTCACTCTTGTTTTAAGGCAAGGCAACTGGCGCATTTCGGATATCGAACGCGCCGATCTTCCGTAGCCTGGCCTAGTGTTCCGGAATATTCGGTTTGCAAAATCGCAACGTTCGGTAATTCCTTGCCAGGCAAGGAATTACCTCAACCTGCATACCGTCATTTGAATATTCCGGAACACTGGCACCCGCCATCTTCTTTTGCCTTGCGGGCGCCGTCGAAAAGCGCCTTGTACGCCAGGTTTGTCCTGCAAAGCTCCTCGCTGGTGCCCACGTGCAATTTTTTGTCGTTGCTGATAAAAATATATTTTGTCGCGATTTTTTCCAGAATATCGAAATCGTGCGAAATGACAATCGCCGTCTTGTCCTGCAGGAATTCCGAGAGCCTTGCCAAAATTTTCTCTTTAGTAAGATTGTCAAGGCCGTCGAGAGGCTCGTCCAAAAGGACAAGGCTTCGGTTGCCTAGGATAAGGCGCAGCATTTCCACCCTCGATTTTTCGCCCTTCGAAATGTTTATGCCGTTTTCGCCAAGCTCCCTGCCCTTAAGGCCGCTCAGGCCGAAGCTTTCCAGCAAGCCGTCCACCAGCGCTGCGTTTTCGCCGTCGCGGACATTGCTGTAAATGTCGTCGTTGAAAATATGTATGTCCTGCGAGTAGTAGCCAATGCTGCCAAGCACGTCCGCCCGCTCCAGCTCTTTTATTTCCTCGCCCATAAACTTTACGGTTCCGCTGTATTCCGTAATGTTTTTAAGTAGTATATCTAGAATAACCGATTTCCCCTCGCCCGACTGCCCGACAATCGCGATCCTGTCGTTTTTGACGACATCGAAAGAAACATCGTCGATGAGCAGGGAATCGCCGAGCGTGCAGGTAAGGTTTTTCGCCTCGATAATTTTGTCCGCAGCTTTGAATTCCCTGCAGACCGCTTCTTCCCTGTTTGTTTTCCGCTCGGTTTCGATTATGGGCAACAGCATTGCGGCGAAGTGGCGCGATCTTAGGAACTGCTGGTAGATCCTGTTGTAAATGTCTATCGGATCCACGATGAACCTGAAATACTCTAGCACGGCGACTATAAGACCAAACGTGAACTCGTCGCGGATGTACAGGCGAATGGAAATTGCCAGTATCAGAATCGTGGAGGCGACGTTTACAATATCGATAAAAACCAGCGATATGGTTTCGGAATTGACGGTTTCCTTGAAATATAAGTCCTTGATCCTGTCGTTCAGCCTTTTGTTCTTGCCAAGGTAAAACCACGCGGCTTTTCTGTTGAGTATCGTTGTGATGCCATTGAGGAACTCAACTAGAAAGGCGCTGAATTTCGGTTCGGCGTCGGAAATATCCTTATAAATAGGGGCCATGCGCCTGTTCATTATAAAGGCCGCAATCGCATACATGCTTACGTTTACAGCAAAAACAATCCCAATCTGCACGTTCCACAAAAAGCCTATGTAAAGCGCAAAGACAAGCCTGGCAAGGAGAATCACGCTTTTGAATGTCGTAACGTTCAGGATAGTAAAAGCGTACCCCAGCTCCGCCGAAATTCGGTTCTGGAACGCGCCTATCCCGCGCTGCTTTTTCTCGCGGTCGCTCAGAGTCAAAAAATTGGCAAGCACTGCGGCGCGAAAGCTGTACTGCAGGTTAAGCTTGAATTTTGTGAAGGAAATCGTGCCAACATACTGCAGGATGATCCCGAGCAGGAGAAGCCCCAGGTAAATCCCCATCGTTCTGTAGTCCAGAATGCGATAGCTTTCCAGGCTTTCGACTATGCTCCTAAACAGCATCGGGTACACAAAGGAAAAGAGGCTTACCGCTGAAGCCAAAAGTGACAAAATTATCGCCAAAAATACATTTTTCTTGCCAAAGAACTTGATCAGGGTGTTCATTTCGCCATTCCCTTTATTGCTACAAAAAGCTCTATCATCTGCCTCGTGTAATGCTTTAGCGGAGTGCATTTATGGTATCCTGAAAATTTGTATTCAGGGCACCCGCCATAACAAAGAGGGAGGTATTTGCAATGTTTGCATTCCTCATCGTCCGCCCTACACGTCCAGATTGCTTACCAAGAGCGCGTTTTCCTCGATGAAGGCGCGGCGCGGCGCCACAACCTCGCCCATAAGCGTGGTGAAGATGCGCTCGGCCTCAACCGCGTCGTCCATGTGTATGCGAATGATGTTGCGGCGCGCAGGGTCCATCGTGGTGTCGCAAAGCTCGGCCGCGTCCATTTCGCCAAGGCCCTTATAGCGGCTTATGTCCACTTTTTCCGCGTCCCGGCCGGAATCGCCAAGGATGCGATCCTTTTCCGCGTCGTCGTAAGCGTAAAAGGTTTTTTTGCCGTAGCTGATCTTGTAAAGCGGCGGCATGGCAAGGTAGACGTGGCCCTTTTCGACAAGATCGGTCATGTAACGGTAGAAAAACGTAAGCAAAAGAGTGCGAATGTGCGAGCCGTCAACGTCCGCGTCGGCCATGATAATAATTTTGTGGTAACGAATCTTGGAAATATCGAAGTCGTTCCCGCAGCCGGCGCCTATGCTGGCGATTATCGGCTGGAGCTTTTCGTTCGTGATTACTTTTTCTATGCGCTGTTTCTCGACGTTAAGCATTTTCCCAAACAGCGCGAGAATGGCCTGCGTGCGCCTGTCGCGCCCGCCCTTGGCCGAGCCGCCGGCCGAGTCGCCCTCGACGATAAACAGCTCGCATTTCGTCGGGTCTTTTTCCGAGCAGTCGGCCAGCTTGCCCGGAAGACCGGCGGAATCCATGGCGTTCTTACGCCGGGTCGCGTCGCGCGCCTGCCTCGCCGCGATGCGCGCCTTGGCGGCAAGCACGGATTTTTCCAAAATGTTATTGATAACATCTGGATTTTGATCGAAGTAAAGCTCAAGCTGCTCGTTGGCAAGCGACTCGATAAGGCCCTTGACCTCGGAATTTCCCAGCTTGCCCTTGGTCTGGCCCTCGAACTGCGGATTGGGAACCTTCACGGAAAGCACGGCGGTAAGGCCCTCGCGAACGTCGTCGCCGGAAAGGGTCTCCTCCAGTTTTTTAGCGTGCTTGGATCGTTTCAAGAACTCGTTCAAGGTGCGCGTAAGCGCCGACTTAAATCCCACAAGGTGCGTGCCGCCCTCGCGCGTGTTAATGTCGTTGACAAACGAGTACATTATCTCGTTAAAGCCGTCGTTGTACTGAATCGCGCACTCGACCTCGACGATTCCGCCTGAGCCGTCGTCGCGCGATCCCTCGAAATAAATCGGCGGCTTGTAAAGAACGTTTTTATTTTCGTTAAGGTAATCAACAAAACTTCTTACCCCGCCCTCGAACTTGAACTCGTGGGTTTTCGGCGTGGAAAGGCGTTCGTCGCGTATCGTTATTTTTAGGCCCTTGTTCAAAAAGGCAAGCTCGCGCAGGCGGTTGGAAAGCGCGTCGTAATTGTGCGTGGTGGTTTCCATCACGGAAGCGTCGGCCTTCCAGCGAATCACCGTGCCGCGCCTGCCCGCCTCGCTCGCGTAGGGAAGGCCCTCAGGCGAAATCTCTCGCACCGGGCCTTCCGGAATGCCTATCTTGTAGCGCTGCGAGTGTATCTTCCCGTCCTCGGTGTGGACGAAAGCCTCGCACCACTGCGAAAGCGCGTTCGTTACCGAAACGCCCACGCCGTGAAGCCCGCCGGAAACCTTGTAAGACCTTTTGTCGAACTTTCCTCCGGCGTGAAGGCGCGTCATGACAAGCTCCAGCGCGCTGACCTTTTCGGTGGGATGAATGTCCACCGGGATTCCCCGGCCGTTGTCCTCGACGCGCAGCACGTCGTTGCCTTCCAGCACCACCAGGATTTCCGTGCAGAAACCCTGCATGGCCTCGTCAACGGAGTTGTCCACAACCTCGAACACCAAGTGATGGAGGCCGTCGATACCCGTGGTGCCGATGTACATGCCAGGCCGTTTG
>WRAL01000032.1 GCA_009780285.1 Treponema sp. | reverse complement strand
GCTGAAGGCGGCGCTGAACGAGCGCACGCTTTTGGTGTCCGTAATGCTGGCCAACAACGAGATCGGCACGATTCAGGACCTAAAGGAAATCGCCGCGCTTTCCAAGGCGGCCGGCGCGCTAACCCACACGGACGCGGTTCAGGCCATGGGGAAAATTCCGGTAAACGCGAAGGACCTCGGCGTGGACTACATGACGATTTCCGCGCACAAGTTTTACGGGCCCAAGGGCGTGGGCGCGCTGTACATACGCAAGGGCGCGCCCTTTTCGCCGCTCATTATGGGCGGGCATCAGGAGCACGGCCTGCGCGCCGGCACTTACGGCAACCTGGGCATTTTCGCCATGGGCGCGGCGGCCAAGCTCGCCGCCGGCCGGGTGGAAAGCTACGGCCGGGAAATCGCGCCTTTGCGCGCGCGCCTTCTGGCCGGGCTTTCGGCGGCGATTCCCAACATCGTCGTGAACGGCCATCCCACGGACGTTTTGCCGAACACTCTCAACGTCTCCTTTCCCGGCGCGGAAGGCGAGGCGATTCTGCTTTCCATGGATATCGAAGGGATCGAGGCTTCCACCGGATCGGCCTGCGCCTCCGGCAGCCTTGAGCCCTCGCACGTGCTTGTGGCGACCGGGCTTGGGCCCGAGCTTGCCCACGGATCGATACGCTTTAGCTTGGGCTGGGGCGTATCCGCCGAAGATGTCGATTATATCATTAAAACCCTGCCGCCGATAATCGCGCGACTTCGCGCCATGTCGTCGGCCAGCTACAGGAGGTAGCATGTCGAACTGGCTTTATTCGGACATCGTGAAGGAACACTTCATGAGTCCTCGCAACTCATTAATGGAAGACGAGTCGACCTTCGACTCGAACGCGCGCGGAATTACCGGCAACCTCAAATGCGGGGATCAGATGCTGATGCTTCTCAAAATCGAGGACGACGTCGTAACGGACGTGCGCTGGAAAACCTACGGCTGCGCGAGCGCGATAGCCTCGACCAGCATGCTTTCGGAGATGGTAAAGGGAATGCGCATCGAGGACGCGTATCAGATCAAGCCGGAGGACCTGGCCGACAAGCTCGGCGGCCTTCCGGCGATAAAGATTCACTGCTCGGTGCTGGGCGACAAGGCCCTGCGCGCCGCGATAGACGATTATCTTGAGCAGACCGGCCGCGCAGGGATGCTGAAGGAGCCGGCCACGGAAATCTGCATGTGCATGGCCATAACGGACCGGGACATCGAGCGCGCCTACCTAAACGGCGCCAAGGACTGGGAGGCGCTGCAGCTTGCCACGAAAATTGGAACAGGCTGCGGCGGCTGCGAGGAAACGGCGAAGGAATTCCTTCACGGCCTGGATCACATTCACGGGGATTGATTGAGGGGGAGCGCGGACAAGGGCAAGCTCTGCCGCGCTCCATTTTTTTTAGAAGTTTTGTTTGTCAGAATTCTTTGCCTTACGCTCGTTCCTTTAGTGTTCTGGAATATTCAAATGACGGTATGCAGGTTGAGGTAATTCCTTGCCTGGCAAGGAATTACCGAACGTTACGATTTTGCAAACCGAATATTCCGGAACACTAGTTTATATCCCATCCAACCTATCCACGGCCCACTACGCTCAAAACAGATTCGCGAGTTGCTTGTCGCGCCGCATTTTTTCATTGACAGGCGGATCGAGGTCGGCTATCATTAGGCATATCATGGAGGCAAAGATGCTGAAGGACTTCGATGCGCTGAGGGTGCGCGTCCAGGGGAAAAAATCGAAAACCATCGCCGTGGCCGGCGCGCAGGACGCGCACACGCTGGAGGCGCTTAAGGAGCTAACCGCGCAGATTGCGGCGCGCATCATTCTCGTCGGCGAGGCGCGGGAAATCGAGCCGCTGCGCGAGAGCATCGGCCTTGATCTGGGCGGCGGGCGAATCGTGGACGCGCTCGGCGAGGAAGAGGCGGCGGCCGGGGCGGTCGCGCTCGTGGCTTCCGGCGAGGCGGACATATTAATGAAGGGAAAAATCCAAACCGGCGTCTTGCTCAAGGCGGCGCTGAACCGCGAGACCGGCATCCGGCGCGGCGGGCTTATGTCCCACCTTGCCGCGCTGGAAAGCCCGGCCTATTCCAGACTGATGTTTATCACCGACGGCGGCATCAACCCGGCGCCGGATTTCGAGCAAAAAAAAGCGATACTGGAAAACGCCGTGGATTTTCTGCGCAGGCTGGGATACGAGCGGCCCAATGTCGCGGCGCTTGCGGCGGCGGAAGCGGTAAGCGATAAGATGCCGGAGACCGGGGACGCGCAGAGGCTTGCCGCGCTCTGCGCCTCCGGGGAAATCGCCGGCTGCGCCGTTGAAGGGCCGCTTTCGTTCGACCTTGCGATAAGCCCCGAATCGGCGCGCGTGAAGGGCGTCGAGGTGAAAATGGCCGGCGCGGCGGATATTTTTTTGGCGCCGAATATTTCCACGGGGAATATTATGAGCAAGGCGCTTTTGTATCTTGGCGGCGCTAAGATGGCGGGTTGCGTTCTTGGCGCGAAGGCGCCGATCGTGCTTACCTCGCGCGGCGCCTCTGCGGAAGAAAAATTTTTGTCATTTTTGATGACAATGGCTGTTGAATAAATTTTTAACAAATATTGCAAGGAGGAATCGCATGAAAACGCTTATGACGGGCGACGAGGCTATCGCGCGCGGCGCATACGAGGCCGGCGTGGCTTTCGCCTCGGCGTATCCCGGAACGCCCAGCACGGAGATACTGGAAAATATCGCGGAACACTATCGCGAGATATTGTCGGAATGGGCGCCGAACGAGAAGGTAGCGCTGGAGGCCGCCGCAGGCGCGTCCATCGCCGGCGCGCGCAGCATCGCGGCTATGAAGCATGTCGGCGTTAACGTCGCCGCCGATCCCCTTTTCACTTTTTCCTATACCGGTGTGCGCGGCGGCCTTGTTTTGATTACCGGGGACGAGCCGGGGATGCACTCATCTCAAAACGAGCAGGACAACCGCTGGTACGCGCTTTCCGCGAAAGTTCCCCTGTTCGAGCCAAGCGACAGCCAGGAATGCATTGACATGCTGCGCGCGGCCTATGATCTGAGCGAGGAATACGACGCGCCCGTTCTTATGCGCATAACCACGCGCATCGCGCATTCGAAAAGCATCGTCAAACTTGGCGAGCGCTTTAATGCGCCGATTAAGGATTATGTCAAGGAAACGCAAAAGTATGTCTCCGTTCCAGCGATCGCGCGAGCGCGCCGCAAGGTCGTGGAAGATCGCATGAACAGGCTTAAAGAGTACAGCGAGAAAACTCCGCTCAATTGTATTGAAAAAGGCGGCAAAATCGGGATTGTCGCTTCCGGAATGTCGTACAATTTCGCCCGCGAGGTTTTTGGCGACGAGGCGACTTATCTGAAGCTGGGCTTTACGAATCCGCTTCCCGACCGTTTGCTTGCCGAATTTTACGGCCTTGTGGACAGGGTTTACGTTATCGAGGAAAACGATCCCTTCCTGCAACGCTGGATTGAAAGCCTTGGGTATAAGTGCGTCGGAAAGCCCGTGATCCCGCCCTACGATGAAATGACTCCGGACGTTTTGCGCAAGGCGATTCGCGGCGAGGAGCTTGACATCGTACAATACGACGCGTCGCTTGTGGTTCCGCGCCCTCCGGTGCTTTGCGCCGGCTGTCCGCACAGGGGATTTTTCTTCGAGCTTGCAAAAAGAAAAAATACGGTCGTGGCCGGCGACATAGGCTGTTACAGTCTTGGCTTTGCCGAGCCTTTCAACGGCATCGATTATATCGTTTGCATGGGCGCGGCCTTTAGCTCTGGCCACGGAACGCAGCAGGCGCTTGTAAAGGCCGGAAAAGACACGCGCGTGGTCGGCGTTATGGGCGATTCGACTTTTTTCCATACCGGCATTAACGGCCTTATCGAAGTGCTGTACAACGGCAGCAAAACAATCTGCGTGATCCTCGACAATCGCACCACGGGAATGACAGGCCATCAGGAACATCCCGGAACCGGCCTTGACGCGCGGCACGAGCAGACCACCGAAATCGACATAGAAACCGTGGTAAAGGCGCTTGGCGCGAAAAACGTCGCCGTGGTGAATCCCAACGACATAAAGGCTGTGAGGGCGGCGCTGGACGCGGCCTACGCTAAGGACGAGCCTTCGGTGATTATCACGCGCTGGCCTTGCGTTCTTAAGCACATGAACGAAGGCGATTACAATGAATTTGGCGACGATCTGTTCAAGAAAAAATACTTCGTGAACGAGGAAACATGCATAGCTTGCAAGCAGTGCATAAAGTCCGGCTGCCCTGCGCTTTCCATGACTGGCGCGGGCGGAAAGTCGAACATTAATCCTTTGGATTGCGTCGGCTGCAGCGTTTGCGCGCAGATATGTCCCAAGGACGCTATCGAAATTGCGGAGGGAAAATAATGACGAAAAATATTTTGCTGGTGGGCGTTGGAGGGCAGGGCACGATTCTTGCCGCGAAGATTCTTACCGCCGGGCTTATGGAAGCCGGCTATGACGTAAAAATGAGCGAGATTCACGGCATGAGCCAGCGCGGCGGCGCCGTTTCCTCGCATGTTCGCTACGGAGAAAAGGTTTTTTCCCCCGTCATAGAAAAGGGCAGCGCCGACGCGCTTGTTTCTTTCGAGCAAATGGAAGCGCTGCGGTGGCTTGAGTTTATGCGCCCGGGCGCAAAGGCCGTGGTAAACAGCCAGAGGATAAACCCTGTTCCCGTGATCCTTGGCAAGGCCGCGTATTCCGACAAAATTATTGACGAAATATGCGCAAAGGTTGACGCCACCGTGCTGGACGCGCGGGCGGAAGCCGCGGCGCTTGGAAACGCGCGCGCGCTCAACATTCTGCTTGTAGGCGCGGCCGCGAAAATCATGGGCCTTGGAAACATTGACTGGAACAAGGCTATTGCCGAAAACGTAAAAACCGCGTTTGTCGAGGTAAATCAAAAAGCCTTCGCGCGCGGCATGGAACTTGTGTAGGAGGCGAAAATGTCGCGCTTGATTCTGGCTATAAACCCTGGCTCAACTTCAACAAAAGTAGGCTTGTTCAAAGACGACGAGCCGATTTTTACCAAAACGATTGAGCATGACCATGAGGAATTGCAAAAATTCCCGACAATCGCGGCGCAGAAGGATTTTCGCCTTCAGTTTGTGCTGGAGAGCCTCGATGCGGAAGGCGTGAAGGTACGGGATATTGCCGGCGCGGTGGGGATTGGCGGGCTTTTGCCGCCCATCGAGGCCGGCGGTTACAGGGTCAACCAAAAAATGCTCGACATTCTGACAAACGAAGTCGGCATTGCCGCTCATGCCTCCAACCTCGGCGCGATTTTGGCGGCGCAGGTCGCGCGCCTTGCCGACTGCGAGGCGTTTATCTACGACGCTGTTTCCGCAGGCATTTTGCCGGACATCGCGAAAATAACCGGCTTTCCGGACATTGTACGACGCAGCCTTTCACACACATTGAACATGCGCGCGCAGGCCATACAGTTTGCAAAAAAAAACGGCAAGAGCTTTGAAGAGATTGGCCTTGTGATCGCGCATCTTGGCGGCGGCGTTTCTATCACAGCCTACGATAAGGGCAAGCTGGAGGATTCGATAGGCGACGATCTCGGCCCCTTTTCATCGGAGCGCGCGGGCGCGGCGCCTTTGATGGATTTCGTCGATTTCTGCTATGACAAGGGCCTTAGCAAAAAAGACGCGCAGCGCAGCATTCGGGGAAACGGCGGCATCAAGGCGCACCTTGGAACGGCGAGCCTTAAAGACGCAGAAGCGATGATCGCCACCGGCGACGAGCGCGCCAAGCTGGTGGTTAAGGCCATGTGCTATGGCGTGTCCAAAGGCATCGCGTCCATGGCCGTGGCGCTAAAAGGCAAGCTCGACGCGATCATACTTACTGGCGGCATCGCGCGCTCGGATCTTATCACCGGTTGGATCGCGGAACGGGTCGAATTTATCGCGCCGGTAACGGTTATGGCCGGAGAGTACGAGCTGGAAGCGCTGGCCGCCGGTTGCCTGCGCATACTTTCAGGCCAGGAAACCGCGCGAGAAATGTAAGGCGAAGAAGGCGCGCTTATTGCGGCGCGCCTTCGCCGGGCGGCCATTCCCATTCGCATAGCGCTTTAAGGCATTCCATTATTTCCGGAGCGCAGCCCTTGCGCGACAGCTTGAAGTAAATGCAGCGCAGGAAATTTTTGCGATTGACCTGCGCGAACATGGCGTTCGGCTGCTGCTCGTCCTGCGCGCCGGAGCTTTTAAGCGCGCGCAGCCATTCGATGATATGCGCATCCGGCAAAAGGCCGCGCTCGTATGCCTGCATGAAAGCGTTGGTAAGCCTTTCGTCTTCTTCGTAAAGGTAAACTAATCCCGGCCTTTGAACCGCGTTTTTGATCGCGTCCAGAATCTGCGCAAGATCGTCCTGCGCCAAGGCCGGGCTTTCTGCGAGATAGGCAAGCGCGTCCGCGCAATGCGCGACGGAGTGCGCCCAGCCTTTGCCTGGCACGAAGCCTCGTAGATCGTTTTCTTCCCGCAAGTATCGCAGGGCCGCATCCTTCGCGCGCATAATGTCTGCGGTTGAAAGAAAAGCCTTTTTTTGGTTCATCTCAAACGCAATCGGAATAATCAGCGCCGAAAACGACCGCGTAAAAACCGAATCCGTGTCAACCTCGCCTATTTTGTAAAGCAAATGCCGCTCGCCGATTGCGGCATTGAAAATATGTCGAGCCTGATCTTCCGACAAATGCGTTTCAATAAACAAGCGGATGAACATGCCGTAAATCAGATCGTCGCGCAGTTGCGCATCGGTCGAGCCTATATGCGCGAGCAAGTCGGCCACTAGCACATCCAGTTCTTGCGTGTCGCTCGGCGGCGCGCAAGCGTCATCCTGCATTTGCGCAAGCAGCGCTTTCAATTCCGCTTCGCTTCTCATGCGTTATTTCTCTTTGTCAAGCAACCCGGCCTCGTGCCGCACGATCTCCTCGATAAAATCATAGGGGATAGGGTCTTTGTACTGGAACTGGATGCAGCCTTTCGAATGCTTGTAGTTGTCCAGCCTGTCCTTAAAGGCTTCAGGAATACGTCCGTAAAGCCCCAAGTGATTTTTCGACGCTCCTACAAGCAAAATTTTTTGCCCGCCAAGATAATGCCCCAACACGCCCCACTTTATCGTCTCCTTCGCATCCGGGACAACGGCGCGAACGATCTTTCTTATTTTAAGAAAAATCTCCCGAATGTTTTCCGGCAATTTTTCCAAGTACCCTTCAGCCGTCAGCACTTCATCCGCCATGTTTTCCTCCATTTGTTTTTCCAAAACGTCCATTGTCATATTAAAACTTTATCCAGCGCGCGCCCTCCGGTTCGGCGGTCGTCGAAAAATGCAATGTGGAAGCGCGGGTAATGGGGCTATATTCCCACCACGCATAAATAGCGTTCCAGCCGGCGCGCAGATTAAGCGCAGTTTCCGACATTGCCTGCCGTATAGCGCGACCTGGCAGTACCGTAATGGTGACGGCTCTTGTGGCGAATACGTAAAATGTCAGGCTTTCTCTGTGGTACTTTATTTCGGCCTTGCCCCAGACCAAACCAAATTCCCGATCCGTTCCAAACAAACCAAGCGCTGCGAAAGATGCCGCCGGGTTGGAAACGGCGATGCCGGCAAAATCCCCATCAGCGGAAAAGCGATTCACGGCAATGGTACTGTCGGCAAAATATCCATCAACCAAAAAACGCCTGTTAATTTCTCTATATAATTCCTCGCCGCTGACAAGATTGTCGGGCCGGGGCACGGGCAGGCTCCCCTCGAATTGGCCGGAGGCCGAAATTGTCCCAACCTCAATTCTATCCGCGCCCATGCCGATGGCCTCGGCGCTGACGACGCGCTCTTCCCCGGGTTCCCAGCGGGGAAGGGGGCCGGGATACCACATAACATCGTGAACGTCGCCCAATGGCAGGGCAAACTCCAAAGGCCCGCTTGCGCAGGACGCGAAGCCGAGAATCGCGACGGCCGCGAGAAAGCCTGGAAACCAGCTACTGTTTTTCATGCGGGACATGCGCTTATGTTACATTAAAGGGCGGCGCTTGGCCACTCCCGGCAACGACGAACGCATTTCTTGCGGCTTTCCGCTGGGATGGCAACTGGCAAAATCATAGAGGGTTTTCTCGATCTCCAAAAAATAAAATCCCTTCCCGCGAAGGCGGGAAGGGCTGTGTTCCGGCTAGCCCAACGCCGGCCGGAACGAATTGCCTACTTTACCGGATACACCCGCCACGTTGAATTGCTGTGCTCCCGCAGGGGAACGAGGCTGTCGTTGGTTGAGTTAATTCCCAACTGCCCGTATTCGTTATTTCCCCAGGCCCACAGCGACCCGTCGCTCTGGATTGCCGCTGTGTGCACGGTGCCCCCAGACACGGAAACCCACGTTGACAGGCTGGGCACCAGCAGAGGAACATGGCTGTCTGTGGTTGAGTTGTCCCCCAACTGCCCGACGCTGTTAAATCCCCAGGCCCACAGCGACCCGTCGCTCTGGATTGCCGCTGTGTGAAAGCCGCGCGCGGACACGGAAACCCACGTTTGCTTGCTGTGCTCCTGTACGGGAACATGGCTTTCGGTGGTTGAGCTGTTCCCTAACTGCCCGTACCAGTTCACTCCCCAGGCCCACAGCGACCCATCGCTCTTGATTGCCGCTGTGTGCGTGAAGCCCGCAGACACGGAAACCCACGTTGACTTGCTGTGCTCCTGTACGGGAACATGGCTTTCGGTGGTTGAGTTGTTCCCCAACTTTCCGTACCAGTTAGCTCCCCAGGCCCACAGCGTGCCATCGCTCTTGATTGCCGCTGTGTGATCGCCGTGCGCGCCCCCGCCCGTGGATACGGAAACCCACGTTGACTTGCTGTGCTCCTGCACGGGAACAAGGCTTTCGGTGGTTGAGTTGTTCCCTAACTGCCCGTACCAGTTAGCTCCCCAGGCCCACAGCGACCCATCGCTCTTGATTGCCGCTGTGTGACCGCCGCCCGCGCCCGCGGACACGGAAACCCACGTTGACTTGCTGTGCTCCTGCACGGGAACAGGGCTGTCTGTAGTTGCGTTGTTCCCCAACTCCCTGCCGCTCCCCCACGACCACAGCGACCCGTCGCTCTTGATTGCCGCTGTGTGGGAGCTGCCCACGGACACGGACACCCACGTTGACTTGCTGTGCTCCTGCACAGGAACAAGGCTGTCTGTGGTTGAATTGTTCCCCAACTGCCCGCGGCTGTTAGCTCCCCAGGCCCATAGCGACCCATCGCTCTTGATTGCCGCTGTGTGAGTGTTGCCCGCAGCAATCGCTATTGACGGAAGTATGGTAATGCT
>WRAL01000031.1 GCA_009780285.1 Treponema sp. | reverse complement strand
GGGCTAAAGCCCGCCTATCAACTCCACGCCTTAATGCCTCACAACCTAAAACTTTTAGGCGGGACGAAGGTCCCGCCCCAAAGTTTTTCCTACCGAAGAGCGGCCTTTCCGCACAAAGGCCACCGATCAAATACCCAGGTCAAAAGGCCGCGCGGCCCCCTGCTTCAAGAACCGAAAGCAAAAAGGCCAGCATGTCGGCGCTTTCCTCTATTACCTTGCTTACCGGCTTGCCGTGCCCGTGGCCGGCCGATTTTTCAATGCGGATCAGGATCGGGCTTTCCCCGCCGTCGGCGGCCTGCAAGGTCGCGGCGAACTTGCGCGCGTGGCCGGGAACAACGCGGTCGTCGGTGTCCGCCGTGATGATCAGGGTCGCCGGATGCGCGACGTTCATTTTCACGTTGTGCAGAGGCGAGTATTTGTACATGAAGGGGAATTGCGCCCGGTCCTCGGCGCAGCCGTATTCGCCAGTCCAAAGGCGGCCGAGGGTGAAAAGGTGGTAGCGCAGCATGTCGATCACCGGCACGGCAACGACGACCGCGCCGAAAAGCTCCGGGCGCTGGGTTAGGCAGGCGGCGGTTAGAAGGCCGCCGTTCGAGCCGCCGAGAATCGCGAGCTTTTCGTTTTTTGTACGCCCGGAGCTAATAAGATATTCGCCCGCGGCGATAAAGTCGTCGAAGGTATTCTGCTTGCTTTCCAGCATTCCGGCGCGATGCCAGGCCTCGCCATATTCGGCGCCGCCGCGCAGGCAGGGCACGGCGTATACTCCGCCGCTCTCAAGCCAGGCGAGGGCGCGCGCGGAGAACGCCGGGGTCATGTTGATATTGAAGCCGCCGTAACCGTAAAGCAGCGTGGGATTGCTCCGGTCGAGCTTGAGGCCCTTGCGCGCCGTGATAAAAATAGGGACGCGCGCGCCGTCGCGCGAGACGTAGAATTCCCGAACGGTTTCGTAGTCGTCAAAGTGGAAGTCGATTTTTGGCGCGAAGATTTTTGCCGGCTTTCCGCCCGAAAAATCAAGGCGGAAGATAGCCGCAGGGTAAAGATAGCCGTCGAACTGGATAAAGAATTCCTCCCTGTTCTGCCGGCACGAAAACGCGCTTATCGATCCAAGGCCGGGAAGCTCCACGTCCTGCGTGTGATTTCCGTTTTTGTCAAAAATTTTTACGCAGCTTGTCGCGTCGCGCAGGTACACGCAAATTATGTGGTTGTTCGCGATGTACACGTCTTCCAGCTTTTCGCCTTTATCCTCGACGATGGTTTCCCAGCCGATAAGGCCTGAAGCGGAAAGCTTTGCGCTCATTACCTTGCCAAAAGGCGCGTCCTTTTCGGTATAAACATAAGCGGTGTCGCCTATTGCGCCAATTGCTCGAAAGCAGTCGTCGAAATTGTCGGAAAGCGCAAGCCAGGGCGAATCGAGGTTGGCAAAAGGTTTGTAGTGAAGCATGTTGCGCGCAAGGGTGCTGTAGCTTGTGCTTAGAAAAAGCCACTTGTTGTCCTCGTCGGCATCAATGCCGAACAGCCATTGGGGATGCGCGTCGTCTTTGTGCAGAAGCCGGTCGGCGCTTTGCGCCTCGCCGAGTTTGTGAACGTAAACCATGGCGTTGGTCATTTTTTTGTCGAGGATCGCGCTTTCGTCCTGCTCGGGATAGCGCGTGTAGATAAAGCCGGATTCGTCGGGAAGCCAAGTTGCGCTTGTCAATTTTGTGTGCAAAATAATGTCGGAGGTATTTGCAAGGGTTTTAAGGTTAAGGACTTTGATCTCCTGCCAATCCGAGCCGCTTGTCGAAAGGCCGTATGCGAGAAAATTTCCCTTGGGGCTAAAAGCGGCCGACATTACGGCCACGGTTCCGTCGGCGCTCAGCGCGTTGGGATCGAGCACAAGCTCGCCCTGGTCGGCGGGATTTTCCATGCGGTACAGCGCCGACTGGTTTTGAAGGCCGTCGTTGCGCCATGCGTAGTACATGCCCCCGACGGAGGTCGGGGCTCCGACATAGGCCGGCACGCTGCGCCTTTCGTAGCGCCAGAGGCTTTCGAGGCGCGCCTTTAGCTTCTCGCGGACGGGAAGCGCGCCGATGTAATCCTCGAAGTCGCGCTGCTGCTCGTCCATCCATTTTTGGACTTCCGGCTCCGAGTCGTTTTCAAGCCAGCGATACGGATCGGCCACGATGGTGCCGTGGTAATCGTCGGTTACAAGCTCCCTGCGCGTTTGGCGGCGGGGTTTAAGGTTTTTCATGCCTTCCTCCTTTGGGTGGTAGTTTAAGGGTACCGCGCGGATGGGGATTTTGCAAGGCGGAGGTTTGCATCCTGTAAGAAAATGATAAAATGGCATTCCGTCAGGTAAAGCGGGAATGAAAAACTGCTGTCCTTATGATGCAAAGCTCAAGCCAAGGGCGTTAGCGCAACTTATGCAAGTTGTCCCGAACCCAGCTTGCCGCGCTCCGTTCGGAGTCGCACATGGAAGCGCTTTCCTGTTCGAGGCGCAGCGCAACGTCCGGACTATTTATGATTGGGTAACATACACCATGTCCTTTTGCGCTCTTCGCAAAACGATTGGGTTCGCGTATTTTTTTAGCATTATATCGACATCTCTCTGCGTGATTTTTTCGAGGTCTTGCTTGAGCGGTATCAGGTTTTTCAGTTTGTAATCGTCCCTGTAACGAAAAAATCAATGTCATGCGCTTTTTCGCCTCGAGCGAATGACCCGAAAACGCCTATTCGATCCAGATTGTGCTTTTGAAGCAGTCCCTTTGTTTTTATTGTCCGCGAAGGGTTTAATACCCCGCCCTTTAGGGCGTTAAAAAGGGTATTAAACCCTGAGACGAATACCTTACCTAAACAACACCCCCGCCATTCATGGTGGGGGTGTTGTTTGCGGTTTCCAGGGCGCTCATCGTTTCAATCTTCATTTGTAGAGCGTATCACGCCAAGGGCCGTGTCGCAAGCCCCCGCCTAAGTTCGCCGCACGGCCTTGAAAAGCGCTTCGCGGCTGATTTCCGTCCAGACGGGCCGGCCGTGTGGGCAGCGCGGATCGGGCAGGGCAAGCGCTTCCCTTGCAAGGGCCGCCGCGGCGCCGTCGTCCAGATAGTCGCCGTCGCGCAGGGCCTTGTGGCAGCAATAGGTCATGGCCCAGCGCTCGGACGCGCGCGCGCCCGGCTCGCAGGCCAGTATTTCCCGCACCGTTTCCCCGGCATCGAGAGTCCAGCCGGCAGGAAGCGCGCTTACTTTCCAGCCTTCTCCTTCGCGCGCTATTGTCAATGACATTTGCGCAAGGCGCTCGCGCTCGGCCTCGATAAAACGCTCGTCGTCCGCGCTTTCCGTGGCGAAAAAAATCGGCACGAGAAGCTCTTGCGATGGAACGCGTCCGGACATGAGGCGGTCGTACAAAATGCGCTCGTGCGCGGCATGTTGGTCGATGATATAAAGCCGGTTGCCGCGCTCGGCCAGCAAAAAAAGGCCGAATACGCGGCCGGCATAACGGGCTTCGTCGAGCGAGCGTTCGGCATCGAACGAGCGTGCCTCGCCGTAATTGGGCGGCTTTTCCGCCACGGCAAAATCCGAAAGCGCGTTCTCCCTTCGCTCAAACGCAATTGCTTGTAGGTGAGGGTGGGCGCGCTCAACATCAATGAGCATCGGCTCAAGCGCAAGTTGCGCAAGGCTTTCCCCGACCGATCCATTGCGCGCGTCGTCGAAACTATGCGCAGGGATTGCGCGTCGGCAAAAATTTTTTAGCGTGTCGCTTATCGCGCGGTAAATCGCCGCCTGATCCTTAAAGCGCGCCTCGCGCTTGGCCGGGTGTATGTTAAAGTCTGCAAGCGCTGGATCTATTTCCAGGTAAAGCGCGCCCACCGGATGCGTTCCGTTGGGAAACCAGCCCTGCGCGCCGTTTTCCAAAGCCAAAAGCAGCGAATAATCCTGTATGCGCCGGCCGTTGGCGAAAACGTGAAGGAGGCGGCGGTCGCCGCGCGAAAGCTCCGGGCCGCCGATCACGACGTCAGCGCTAAAGCCTTCTCCCACAACATGTATCTCGTGCAGAAAGCGCTTCTGGCCTTCTTCCAAAAGCGCGTCGGCAAAGCGTTCTTTTTTTGTAGCGGCGCGAGGGAAAAAATCCTTGGCGCGGCCGTCGTTCTCAAAGCGGAAAGCGATCTGGTGAAAGGCCAGCGCTTTTTCGATAAAGGCCTGGCGGCAAAGCGCGCCTTCGCTGCTTTCACGTTTGAGAAAGCGCTTGCGCGCCGGGATTGTTCTGAAAAGCTCGACGGCCCGCGCGGTGGTGCCACGCGTTCGCGCCGCGCGCTCTATGCGCGCGGGAAAGGCCTCGCCCGGGCCAACGTCCAGGCGCCAGGCTTCCTCTGCGCCTTCTTCCCGGCTTATGATCTCCAGCCTTGCAACTGCGGCCATCGCCGCCAAAGCCTCGCCGCGAAAGCCCAGGGTTTCGGCGGCTCCAAGGTCGTCAAGGCAACGGATCTTGCTCGTGGCGTGGGGCAAGTAGCACAGCTCAAGATCGCCCGGCCCCATTCCGCGCCCGTCGTCGGAAACCTCGGCCTTTACGCTTCCGCCCCCCTCGATCGAAACCTCTATTATAGAAGGATTTGAATCAATTGCGTTGTCGATAAATTCCCGGATCAGCGCAAGCGGCCGGTCGATAACCTCTCCGGCGGCGATCTTTCGCGCCTCCTCGGGCGGCAAAATCCGGATGATTCCCACGCCTTAGTCCTCGCTGGAAAAAAGCTCCAGTTCCGGCGCGGAATCCTCGACCTGCGCGTCCGGGCTGTTCATCAAAAGCTCGATTCTTCCGTCGATTTTTTCCAGGTCCTTTTCCAGCGCCCGCGCGAGGCTTATCCCTTCCTCGAAGGCTTTTAGGGCCTCGTCCAAGGGAACATCGGTCTTGCGGATTTTTTCGCCCAGCGCTTCCAGGCGTTCAAGGCGCTCCTCGAAATTTTTCATTTGTCCTGGGCGCGCGGCCTTTGCGCCGGCCGCCGATTTAGCCATACGATTCCTCCGTTATCGCCGCGATCTTTCCCGAAAGCGGCCTTATTTCCAGGCGATCGCCGGCGCGCGCGTCCTGGGCGCCGCGCACCACCTTGCCCGTTTTTGCGTTTACCACCACCGAAAAGCCCCGTTCCATTGCCGCCTTGGGACTTCCGGCCTGCAAGACGGCGTGGGCAAGCTGAAGGCGCTTCGAAAGGCCGGAAACTCTGTCGGAAAGGTTGTCCACCAGCGCCTCCTTCGCGTCGTCAAAGCGCACCAGGCGCGGCTGAAGGATCGCCCTAAAGCGATATTCGAGATCCTGCGCCTCGAAAGGCCGAAGAAGCAGCCTCGCCCTGTCCAGGCGCGCGCGAATCGCCCTGTCGAAGCCCTCCGCGGCGCGGCGCGCGGCCTCAAGCGCAAGGCCCCTTTCGCCGCTTGCAAGCTCGGCCGCCGCCGAAGGCGTGGGAGCGCGCAGGTCGGCGGAAAAGTCGCAAAGCGCCCAGTCGATCTCGTGCCCCACGGCGCTCACTACAGGAATTTCCGATTCGGCCACGGCCCTCACCACAACCTCTTCCGAAAAAGGCAGCAAATCCTCGATTGAACCTCCGCCGCGAGCGACGATTAGCGTGTCCGCCAGCTTCCAGGCGTTGGCCTGCTCGATGCGGCGCGCGATAATCCCCGCCGCGGTCGCGCCCTGAACGGGAGCCGGCAGAACGATCACGCGCGCGCCCGGCGCCCGCCTGCCCAGAACGTTGAGAATGTCCCGCAGCGCCGCGCCGGTGGGCGAGCTGACAACGGCGATGGTTTCCGGAAAGCGCGGCAGCGGCTTCTTGCGATCCTCGTCGAAAAGGCCCTGCGCGGCGAGCTTGCGTTTTCGCGCGTCGAGCATCGCCAGAATGTCGCCCGCGCCGGCGAGCTCCATCTCCTCGCAGACCAGAGAATAGCTCCCGCGCGGCGCGTAAACCGAAAGGCTTCCCCGCGCGCGCACGAAATTCCCGTCCCTCGGCTCGAAGCCCAGCGAGCGCAGGCGCCCCCGAAACATCACCGCGTCGATCTTCGCCCCCGCGTCCTTCAGCGAAAAATAAAGATGCCCTGAAGAAGCCGGCCTGCAGTTGGACACCTCGCCCTCCACCGTAACGGAAGGAAAACCGTCCTCAAGGCGGCGCCTGATAAGCTCGGTAAGCTCCGACACGGTAAGTTTGGAAGCGCTGTCCATAGGCGCAGTATACGCTAAAGAGGGGAAAAGTAAAAGCGCGGCCCAAAAGCGCGCTCGGAGCAGGTAAACGCCGATTAAGCCACGCCGGGCTTAATCGGCGCCTGCCTAGAATTCCAGCACTAGCGTTTCCACCCCTGCGAACCCGTCGTCGACGTTCGCAGTGGAAGGAATGAAGCCCCAAGTTCCGTGCGCGTGCATGCGGTGCACGTAAAGTCGCAGGTGCGTGAACTCGCCATCGTTAAAAAACACCGACATCGACGGAACGGACCCGCCTGGCGGCAGGGCTATCATCTCCGCGCGGCTGTCCCCGGTAACAAACCAGCCGGCCGGCAGGTAGACCATCGCGGTTCTGTTCCGTGGCAGGCGGTACTGAACCACGTAGCCAAGGCGATGAGCCCAGATTCGTTCTACCTGCACGCTTATCGCGCCCAGATCGGCGTTAATCTCTTGGCTTTGGGCCAAAAGGGAAGGGGGAACCGTTAGCGAAACGACTACAAAGGAAAGAATGGCAATTTTTTTCATTTGACCTCCATGTGTCCTATAAGTATACTTAAAGGCCAGCCCGCCTTCAAGGGCGCGCCCTATCTTAGCGCGAATTTTGCGAAAATGGAAAAGCCGACGACGGTCTCGCTCTGGACGAACGCCAGCATGAAATCGCTTCCAAGAAGGAAGGACGGGCCGGTCATGGACGCGGCGAAATCGATCGCGGCGGAAAGCATAAGCCCAAACCCAAAGTCGCTTCCGGAAAGCGGCGGCACGTCGGGCAGGTTCGTGGTTATAACAATTCTGGCCAAGCCCAGGTCCCCGCCAAGCTGCAAAACCCGCATCGACGGCAAGGGGTAATACCTTAGGCCGACGCCGAGAAGGGTGGTTGTCAAATCAATGTTTTCCGAGCCGCGATCCATCCCTTTGAGAAAGAGGGCGAGGGAACCGACGGCGTAGATATCCTGCGTTATGGCATATCCAAAAGTCGCGCCCAACGACACCGTAAAGCTTTCAAATCCGGCCTGATCCAAAGCCGTGACCATGCCGCCGACATCGCCGAAATACGCCATGCCGCTTAGACCCAGGCCCGCGTCGAAGTAAAAGCCGCGCGGCTTTTCGCTTTCCTGGGCGAAGAGCGCGGAAGTTCCAACCAGGAATGCGATCGTCAAGGCCAGAACCGCTGTTTTTTTCATGTCGCCTCCGCTTGCTCGATTATACGCAAAGGGCGCTCGCGTCGCAAGACGCGTTCGCGTCGCAAGGAGCGCTCGCGTCGCAAGACGCGCCTATTCCCAGGCCGCGTCCCGCATCGCGCGGTACTTGGAAAAAAGATCGTCATAAAGCGCGGCGCATTTTTTCGCGGGCCTAAATATTTTGCCGGGCTTCGCGAAAGCCTTTGCCGCCCGCGCGAAATCCTCGTGGCGGCCAAGTGCGCGCGACGCGATCGCGGCGAGGCCCAAAAGCTCGGTCTCGCTTTGCGCGGGGGAAATAACGGCCTTGCCGGTAACGTCGGCCTTTATCTGGCAGAAAAAATCGTCGCGCGCCTGAGCGCCGCAGACGCGAAGCTCGCGCGCGAGGGCGCCGGATTCCGCAATCGTTTCTATTATATCGCGCGCGGCGAAGTTTATTCCCTCAATAGTCGCGCGCGCGATTTCGGCGCGGCCGGTTTCCAGGCCAAGCCCCCGAAGCGCGCCGCGCGCTAGCGCCTTCCACACCGGCGCGCGCTCGCCGCTAAGGTAGGGCAAGAAAACCGTACCGCCGGATCCGGGACGCGCGCTTTTCGCAAGGGCGAAAAACTCCGCGTAATTCCTCGCGCCGACAAGCGCAAGCGCCCATTCGATGGCCTTTCCCGTTGTGGAAATAATCCCGGAAACATTGAAAAAAGGCTTCGCCGGGTGCCGGTAGGACATAAGCCGGCCGTCCGTCGCAGGCTCGCGGGCGCAGACGTTCACGCCGTCAGAGGTTCCGCATCGGTTGCAGGCCGCGCCGGGAACGGTGGCGCCGGAGCCCACAATCGCTGCGATAAAGTCCGAGCCGCCCGAAATCACCGGTATCCCGGCCTGAAAGCCAAGGCCGAAGGCGGCGCGAGCGGAAAGCGGGCCGAAGATTTCGCCGGGGCGTATAAATGGAGGAAACTTTTCGCGATCAAGGCCGAGGCGCTCTAGAAGCGCGTCGTCCCAAAACCAGCGTTCAAGGCCATCAGCGGGGAAGACCGTCCGCGCCTCGCCGCTCAGCGCGCAGGCAAGCAGCTCCGGGCAGCCGAGAAAGACCTCGGTTTTTTCGTAGAGCGCAGGCTCGCGCATTTTTATGTCCAGCGCCTTGGGAAGCGCGAAGCTCGCGTCCACAAAGGCGCCGGCCTCGCGGGAAACGATCGCTGCGGCTTCGACGGCGCGCCGGTCCAGCCAGAGCCGCGCCGGCGCCGCGCGCAGGGTCGCGGAAAAGGGCGCGTCCATGCTCGAGCGGACGCGCGATTTCAATACCGGCGCAAGGGTAGGGCCGTTTCCGCAAATCGCTATAGCTTCAACCTTGGACCCGGCGCGAAGGCGCGCGACGCAAATCTCGAAGGCGCGCAGCCATTGCGCGCAGTCCGCCTCGTGCCGCGCTTTTGCGCCAAGGCTTGACGCAAGGGGAACGGACGCAAGCGCGCGCCTGTTTCCCTGCGCGTCAAAAAGCGCGGCCTTGAAAACCGAGGTTCCTATGTCAACTGCAAGAAGCACCGGCGATTCCTTTTTTTCCTTAATACTTACTGTCAGCGCGTCTCGGCGCCGCTGCGCCGAACCACGAATTCGTTCTTTACCGGATCCGGCCCGTCGGCCTCGCGCGCCGCCCGCGCAAGCATTTCCTTTTGAACTCGAAAGGGTTTTTCCCAAGAACGCGGCGCTATTCTTTTCCACGCGCCGGAAGGTCCGTCAAGAACGCGCGCCTGACAATTATCCATAAAATACGCGCTTAACATTCCGGTAAGCTCGGCGCGCAGCTTTTCGTCCAGAACGGGAAACATAACCTCGACGCGGCGCTCCAGATTGCGCGGCATGAGGTCCGCGCTTGCAAGGTAAAGCTCGGCCGATCCGCCGTTGGAAAAATAATACGCGCGCGAATGTTCGAGGTAATAATCGATCACGCTAATAACCTTGATATTTTGCGAAACGCCCGGAACGCCGGGAACCAGCGCGCAGATCCCGCGAACGCACATAAGGATATTCACCCCGG
>WRAL01000030.1 GCA_009780285.1 Treponema sp. | reverse complement strand
TCGCTATAATTTTCATCTTAATGGAAGTTTCAATAGTCATGAGATAGTCCTGCAACTATACGCGCCGAGAAAGGGGTTCTGGCCAATCCGTTCCCCGTGAGCCAAGTCTTGAAACCAGGCCGTTTCGCGCAGGTCTTGGGGAAAAGGCGGGGGAAGTGGCCTGCGGCAAGCGGTTTTCGGGGATTTGTTCTGGAAGCGGCTTGACGTATGGCTGTGGGCGTGATAGAGTTTAGGCCTGTGGCAAGTAGCGACATATACATATTTCCGGAAGCGGACGGCACAGCGTTTCCGTTTCCGGATCGGAAAGGATTTCGTCGCGCTAGCTCGGCGCGGCCAATTGATCGAAGAAGAGGAGTAAAAAATGACGGCGAAAAAAACATGGATAATTCTCGCGGCGTTTTTGGCGCTTGCCACAGGCTGCATTAACCGAGGGTTTAGCCAAGGTTTGAACCAAGGCCCGACCTTGTACGGCAGCGGGAACGTCGTGTCGCAGGAGAGGCCCGCGCAGGACTTCGACGTGGTTGTGTTTGAAGGTGCGGGGAACCTGCGCATCCATCCTGGCCGGGATTTCCGCGTCGTCGTTACGACCGACGAAAACTTTCAGGAGATCGTCGAGGCGCGCGTCGAAGACGGAGCGCTGATCCATGGCTTTTCGGAAGGGCGCTATCAGGTGCGGATGGGCGAATATTCCTTCGACGTTTACATGCCGGCCCTGCGCGGCATCGAGCTGCGCGGCGCGGGAAACGTCGCGGTTGAAGGCGGCAGCGCCGAATCGCTTTGGGTAACGGTTTCCGGCGCCGGAAACGTCAGCGCCGAAAACTTCGAGGCGCGCAACGTTGAGGTAAATATTTCCGGAAACGGCAGAATAAGCGTTCACGCCAGCGACTTGCTTGTCGGCAGCATTTCCGGCGTGGGTGAGATTCGCTTGTACGGCGGCGGGCGGAACGGCGTTTTAGTTTCCGGCGTGGGAAGGGTTACGTCGCGCTAGCGCGGCGCGGGAAAAGGGCCGCCCGTCGCGGCGGGCGCGCAAGCTGGCGCGGTGGCGAAGGCCGGCGATCGCGGGAACGCGTCCAGCGCGCGGCCGGATAGTCGGGAGCAGCGCGACGACGACGGCACGACCTACAATCCCTTTGCGGCGGCGTTCGCGAAGAAGGGGAGGAAGTAGGCTAAAACCAACCCCATGACGGCGAGTCCTATAGTTGGACTTGTCGTCATGGGTATTCCCTTTAGAATATGTATTTAAGGAGGCAGTATCGTATGCGGAAAATCACAAGGAAGGCGATCAAGCATGAAACAAATTAACTCAATAATTAAAGCAATAGAAAAAATACATTATGGTATAAATTGTTAAATGGTTGTTAAGTTGGAACAATGCCCTTGGCAAAAGGATATTGAAATAGTGATTAAATATCCCCAAAAAAATAAAGTTGTCGAACAAATTGTTGTGCTGTTGAATGCGGTTGATACAAAAATAGATTGCTATTCAGAAGACTGTCTAAAAATGGTGAATATTTCGGATATTTATTACATTGAAAGCCTGGAAAAAAAGACATTTGTTTACTGTGAAAAAGAATGCCTTAAAACAAAATATCGCTTATATCAACTTAATGAAAAACTATCGGATAAAGGATTCATTCAAATCAGTAAATACTGCATTCTGAATATTAACAAGCTGGATAAGGTTAAGCCAATGTTCAATAGCCGGATGGAGATAGTATTAACTAATGGAATGCGCTTGCAAGCTACCAGAAAGTATCTTGCATGTATTAAACGGAAATTGCAGGAAGGTTTAAATGAATAACGTAAAAAAAACAATTGTAAATATTTTAGCAAGTACATGTCTTGTGCTGCTGCTTTTGGTATTTATCGCCGCAGTAATAGATGGCACATCTATCCATGAAATTCGAGAGGCAACTATCCAGGTTAATTTTTTTCTTCAAATACTTGGAGTAAACGTCTTTATTTTTGTTGGGTTTGTTCTGATCAGAAAATTTGAGAGCAAATACGCTATTTTAGAATTTTTGCTCGATATAAGTTATATAATCATCGTTCTGCTTATCTCTGGAAAAATATTTGGCTGGTTTTCAGGCAGATCATGGATTTTGGTAATAATGGCAGTTGTAGTTTACCTATTCGGTTTGTTTACAAGTATTTTAAGAACTAGAAAAGATGCAAGTGAAATAAACGAGTTAATAAAAAAACGTAAAGAAAAAAACATTAATAGCACGGAAATCAATTTTGCTTCGAGGCAGGGGGAAAGCCGGAGCCCCCCAGCAAAATCCTAAACTTGACCCTCAATCTTTTTCGATACGATTATTCCTGAAATTCCGTAAAACAGGGAGACATTACTGTCATCTTACGGCTGGCCCGTAGGGACTACATAGGGAAAATCGCCTATAACCCAATAGATATTGCGATCAAGCAGCATCAGACGGGTCTGGCAATGCCTTTTTTGCCAATATTCGGCAAGTGCAACCGCTCCAGACGATTCTATGGGTCAAGTTTGGCATGAATGGCGGGGTTGTTGTTTTCCATCACACTGATATTGCATCTTAGCGGCAAATACGCGCATCTTGGTGGTTTTTTGCGCGCAAGACAAAGGCGCAGCGCTATAATTTGACTCATGAGTAAATATATCATTATTCCGCTGATGGCATTAATCAGCGCTGGGCAAGCATCGGCTCAATCCCAAGAAACTCTCCGCCCTTACAGAATAGGAATAAGCATGGGTTATTCTTTCACAGGATATCGGGAAGAAACATACTCGCAAGTGAACAGGTATCTCAATACATTAACTTTTATCATAGACGGCAATATTGAAAAAGGTAATTTTTTACACTCGCTTAATATTGGATTTTTTATGGGCAATGCTGAAATGTCTGGCGGCTAGAAAGCGGTGCTGAGCGAGGGTTTAGATCAGATAACAGGTGAGACATATCATTTTACAGATCAACGGCAATATCTTAACATCAGGGGATATATCGAATACGCGCTTGCGCATCGCCTGTGGGGAAGCGAGACTTTTCCCGGTTATCTGGGCGGCGCTTTTCGCGCCGATACTTATATGCAATTTGGGCATTACCCAAGCATTACGGGTTTGTTTTCTCTTAACTTGCACGCGTGCCAAAAATGGAACATCAATTATGAGAACAATCTTGTCCTTTCAGTTAGTTTTCCCATTTTTGGTTATGCGGTTCGCCCTGCCTTTGCGGGAGTGGATCATGCCATGATACAGTATGCTTCTGAAAACTCGTTGAGAATAATAACCCTCGGCGAAATTACCAGCCTCCATAATCATTGGGGCGTTTTCGGCGATTTAAAATTTACTCATCGGATGACTCAATTGCTGTCGCTACATTCAGGTCTTGGTTTTGAGCTTTCGCGCATTAACTTTCCAAGGCCAAGAACAGATGCAATATTCAGATTAAGTTCTGGAATTGCTTTTAGGTTTTAGGAGAACACATGAAAACTATCAAAATATTGACTGTAATAATAACGCTTTCATTCTTTTCCACATGCCATGTCTTTTTGCCTTCCGATCCAGGTAGCAGTCCAAGAGACATATTCTACAATATCTGGAGCGATTTTAACAAAATGTATGCGTTTTTTGACATAAAAGGTATCGACTGGGATGAAGTTTACAGAGATTTTTCTCCGCGAATATCAAATTCCATGAGCGAGAGGGAGCTTTTCGATGTAGTAGCGGAAATGCTGGAATTGTTGGACGATGCCCATGTGTCTTTGTCATCTCCTTTTGCTCATTTTAGAGGAGGCGGATGGCTTGACACCGTGAATGTCGAGCCGTTCAGTCTTGACGTGGTTAGAACGCACTTGAACAATGGAGGCACTTTTGTTGGAAACAGAATGTTCTTATACGGAACATTTTCATCAAATCCACGCATTGGATATATTTATATTGCAGGTTTTGCGCATGGCAGCGCAGCGGTTGCAAATCAGGATTGGGTAAGAGCGATAGACGATATTACTCAATCCCTTGCGGATACGGATACGCTTGTCCTGGATACGCGGGGCAACCGTGGCGGGCTCATTGCAAACGTTGATTATATCGCAAGTCGTTTTGTCTTGGCTCAAAGTAACTATGCGCAAATACGCACCAAGAACGGAGCAGGACGCAATGATCTTTCCGCTCCTATAACCGAGGCAATACGACCTGCTGGAACACGATATACCAAACCTATTGTCCTACTAACAAATAGGCAAACAATTTCCGGTGGAGAGTGGTTTGCCTTGGCTTTACGTTCACAAGGGCATGTAACTCATGCAGGGGGAATTACAGCCGGAGCCTTTTCACTTGGATTGGAACGTTCATTGATAAACGGCTGGCTGTATACAGTATCGGTTCAAATAGTTACAGATATAAATGGAATATGCCATGAAGGAACCGGGATTATTCCAGAATATGCACTAACAAACACTTTGGATGAGATTATGGCGGGTAAAGATGCACAACTTGAATTTGCAAAGAATTATTTCATTGCAAGAAATAAATGAAAAGTATTCAACTGGGGTTTCGCGGAAAAGATGGTAAAAGTTTCGACTTGTCATGTGTTTAATAATAGACTTGTTCGACAACTGCGAACCTTCGGTTCGACCGAGTTGTCGAACAAGCCCAATGTGCGATTAAACGATCGCACAAAAAATTTTGGAGGGTTTTATGAGGGGTAAGGTATTGGTTCTTCTTGGTCTTATAGTATTGGCGATTTTTCCTAGTTGCAATATGGGGAACCGTAATGTAATAAGCCAAGAAAGAATAGCAGAAGGCTTTAATGGCATTAAACTTGACGGTGTAGGGGATATAAATGTACGCCCTGGAGCGAACTATAAGGTAATTGTAACAACTGATAGTAATTTACAGGATAGAGTTTTAACCACAGTAAATGGAAATGTTCTGCTTATCACCCAAAAACCAGGACAATTTAACGCATCTACATTAACAGTAGATGTTTATTTGCCAGATCTGAAAAATATTTCCTTAAATGGAGCAGGAAAAATGAAAATTTTTAATGGAAATTCTTCTGAATTGGTTATTTCCCTCTCTGGCACAGGAAGTATTGATGCTCAAGATTTGCAAGTCCACAATATAACCATTAATCATTCTGGAGTTGGAAATTCAAAAATATGGGCAACAGATTCTTTGAACGGAACTCTTTCAGGTGTAGGTAATATATTATATAAGGGAAGTCCAACAATAAATGTAAAGAAAACAGGTGTTGGAAATATAAGACCTTTATAAAATAAAAACAGGTGGTGCCTCGTCTAACAAACGGTATATGTTCACCCTCCTGTTCTGGCGGTTCGGGTTCCGCAAAACACCGTTCGGGCTTTGCCCTCTGTGGTATTTTGCTTCGCCATATTTTGCGGATAAAGGCCTTGGCATGATGGAGGCGCAAAGATGCCTGGCGTGGTGCCTGGCGTCAGGCCTGAAGGCTGGCACGCGGCGCGCAGGCCATTAAATCAGGGCGCGCATTTATGCTACTTGGCTCGTTGAGCGCGCGGATGCGCCAAACGTGATTGCGGGAGGCTCCTTTTGAAAAACGCGAAGTCCGATAACCTGCTCCTCTTTTTGCTGGTTACCCTTGGATGGACATGGTACACGGGTTTCCTGCCGCTGTTTTTCGGGCTTGGGGACACGGCCGCGGGGGACACGCTTTTTAAATTAATCGCGGGGCCCGTTCCTTCCTTTGTGGCGCTGGCGCTTGTCTTCGCGACGTATAGCAAGGAGCAAAAAAGGGACTACTTTCGACGCGTGGTTAGTATAAGGCAGATGGGCCTCATGTGGCCCCTTTTGACAATGGCGTTCTTCGCCGTCATTCTGGGCGTGTCGATTTTTGTTAGCGTTTTTTTCCTCGGCGGGGAGCCGCCAGGGTTTGGCGGGGTTCGCGCGATTGCAAGAAGTCCGCATCTGATCTTGCTTTATTTGTTTTTCGCGCTAGTTTCGGGGCCGCTCAACGAGGAGTTTGGCTGGCGAGGGTTCGCGCTGGACAAACTGTTCGCGCGGCGCGGCTTTTGGGCGGGATCCGCGATACTAGGGTTTGTGTGGGGGATTTGGCACCTTCCCTGGTACTTCTATCCGGGAAACGGGCAATACATATTTTGGCATTTATCCCCGATCCACGGGATCATGTATATAGCCTCAACGATCACGCTGTCCTGCGTCATTTCGATCGTCTACGTTAAAACCAACAGAAGCATTCTGTCGGCGTTTTTTGTCCACATGATCTCGAACTTTTTTACCAGCGGCCAGTTGATTTATCCTTTTGGCGCGAGCTACATGATCGCGCTGCTTTACGTTACGATTGCGTTACAAGCGACGGTGATCCTGTGTTTTATGCGCAGCGCCAAGTTCCGGCTTGAAATAGAGGAGAAGCTGGCCGCGCTTTTGTAGGCGGATTGGCGACCGTGCGCGATCACTTCGCCTGCCAGATCGTGCCTGACAATCCGCCTATGATAAAAATTATCAGCAGCAAAACAATTAGCGCCACCGGCGCGAAGCTGTAAATGGAAAGCGTTCGTCGGCTGATCGTCATGCCCAGCGAAAGCGCATACGCGAAAGGATACGTCGCCGCAAGAAGATTGAGCGCTAAAGAGTAAAATACTCTGGCGGAACTGCCTGCGAGCATCCACGGCTGTTGCAGGTTTGAGAAAAAATGCAGCGCAATGTATAAGGCAAACGGCAAAGGCGCAGCGAACACGATAAGCAGGAAAATGGCTATGGCTAAACGCAACTTCAAACCTCCCCGCGCAGACTGTCATTTTTCACACTGCTTTAATCTTATTGCAAGACAGCTCGTGCGTCAAGGCGCGGCGCATTGAAACGCAGCTCCTCCATGCCAATCCGCGCGCGGTTGCGAAGCTCGCGCCGGCGCTGTAAAATGAGCGCAAAGGCGGGGGAACATGAGCAGGCTGTTCGAGACGGTTTATATTTTGCTAAACAAAAAAAGCGCGACGGCGCAGGAGCTTGCCGATCATTTCGGCGTTTCGCGGCGGACGATTTATCGCGACGTGGACGCGCTGGGCCTGGCCGGAATTCCTGTCGTAACTGAAAAAGGAAGGGGCGGCGGGATCGCCCTGATGCCGAGCTTCGTTCTGGACAAAGCGCTTCTCAGCGACGGCGAGCAGGCCGAGATTCTTTGCGCGATGCGCGCGCTTTCCGGCATCAAGGCTCAGGGGGCAGGGGGAACGCTGCAAAAGCTGTCGGCGATATTCAAAAAAAACGCGCAGTCCTGGCTGGAGGCGGATTTTTCCGAATGGGGCAACGACGACGACGCCTTCGACGGATTCAAGGCCGCGATTCTGGAAAGCCGAATCGCCGAGTTCGATTACTGCGACGCGGATGGCTCGGAAACTTCGCGGCGCGTGGAGCCGGTTTGCCTTCTGTTCAAACACAAAGCCTGGTATGCGAAGTGCTTTTGCCTCGCGCGTCAAGACTTGCGCCTGTTCAAGCTGGCGCGCGTAAGCCGTCTGAAAATAACTGACGCGCGTTTCGCCGCGCGCGATTTCCCGGAAAACGATGACGAAAGCGACGCGCCTAAAAAGCCGGATCTTTGCTTCAAACTAAAAATAGCGCCAGAAATGGCGCATCGCGCGCGCGAGGAGTTCGGCGGCTCGGCGCAGGCGCAGGCGGACGGCGGCTTCGTCGTGTCGGCGACCTACCCAGAGGACGACTGGCTTTACGGCTACGTCCTGTCCTTCGGCGAACACGCCGAGGCGCTGGAGCCTGAGCGCCTGAGGGAAATCATTCGCGAAAAGGCCGAGAGGATCGCCGCGAGATACCGGCGCGAATAATTTTTTCGCGCGCTTTAAATATGACGCAGGATGTCAGCTTGCGCGCGCTACAATAGGGCAACAAACTTTGAGGAGGAGACAAATATGAAAAACGACCGTTTTGAAATCGCCTTGGCCGACGCTCCGGGGGAAATCCGGAACGACATTATCGAAATGGATGCGTATCTGCGGCAATTGCGCCCGCTTAAGTTCAAGCGCTCGATCGACAAAACCGGAAACAGGATTGCTTACGCCTCGCCCGATTTTGGCATCTCGTACGCGATCAGGGCGTCCGACGCGCAGCCGTCCCAGGATTTCGGCTGGTATTTCCTGCACGACAGGCAAAGCAAAAAATGGTATCGCAAAACGGACTATTTCGAGGAAACGCTCGTCGAGATTGCGAAAACGGCTCCGAAATCGGCCAGGCGGATTTTCGACGCGATCAACGAATGCTCGTCCTGCAAGGGCGATCCCTGCAGCGCGATAGCCTACGAGCACGAAGGCCGGCGGCGGCTGGCTTGTTACGGCAGAATTCGCCTTGGCATAAACCGGGAGGATTTAGGCTGCGCTCGGCTCTTTTTCGAGCATCTGAACGATCTGCTAAAAAATATAGCGCGCGAATAATTTTTTTCGCCCGCGCGAATAATATGACGCAGGATGTCAGCTTGCGCGTGCTACAATAGGGCAACAAACTTTGAGGAGGAGAATTATGGCAAACGCCAACCACGAAGCTCTGGTGCCTGGCACCAAGCTCCAGTGCCAGGCACCATTGTGTCACCGTGGGAAATATGTGCCAGAATAAAGGCGGGGTTGCGGGGCAGTCGCGCACTGCTCAGGCTAAAGCCTTCGCGCCTTCTTCATCTGCTGCGCCTTTATTGGCGCTCTCGGCGTGGCGCCCTTGTCCATCCACGCGCTTGCGCGCGCCTTTGTTGGCCGCCCCGTTCGGGGGGTAGCGTAAGACGCGCGCGCAGCGCGCGGCTGGAGCGAGGGGGGCTTGGCCCCCCGCATAAAAGCAAAAGAGGGCAGACCGCGTCAAGCAATCCCGCGCGCCGCCGCGCTATACTGGTTATAGGAGGCGAGGCTATGCGCGCGTGGGAATCCATACAGAGAACGCTGGAAGTTATCGAGAGGCGCATCGACGAGGACGTTCCTATAGAGGAACTGGCGCGCGTCGCCGCCCTTTCGCCGTTCTACTTTCAAAGGCTGTTTTCCCGGCTGGTGAAAAAGCCTGTAAGGGAGTACGTCAGGCTGCGCCGGCTGGCCGGGGCCTGCGAGCGGCTGCGGAAAAAGGGCGGCCGAATCCTCGACGTCGCGCTGGACTACGGCTTCGGCAGCCACGAAACCTTCACGAGGGCGTTTAAGGAAGCATACGGCTTTTCCCCTTCCCAATACCGCAGCGATCCCGTTGCGCTCAACAATTTCAACAAGCCGAATCTGGCGCTGGCCTACGCGGAGCTTGAGGAGGGCGCGCCGCTTGTCAGCGAGGGCATCGCGCTGGAGATAAACAGGCGGACGCTGGAGCGGCCGCTGGACTTTGTCGGCGCGCGCGGCCATGTCCGCTTTGACGCGCATCTTCCCGGCGGGGAAGTAACCGGCGCCGACGAGCCGGGCGCGATTTGGGCGCGGTTCCATCGGGACAGGCGCGGGATCATAGGAAAATGCGGCGGGAGAAATTGGGGCGTGTCCTGCCGGGACGACGCGCCGGAGGG
>WRAL01000029.1 GCA_009780285.1 Treponema sp. | reverse complement strand
GCAAAAGGCCGACGGCAAGGCCCGAGTATCCGCCGATGACAAAAATCCCTACGAACAGGGTTCCTGCGAACAGGGCGATAAGAACGATCAAAAAGATTTTGGCGCGGGCGTCGTCGAGCCTGTCTTCCCACAGGGCTTCAGGGCTGCCCACAAGTAGGTATTCGTTTTCGTCCTTCCCGAATACGGCGACGCCAACGGAGGCAAGCGTTCTAAGGATCGCGTAAACTGTCGCGAGCGCGAAAAAAACAAGCAGAACGAGTAAGAGTTTCAGTATCATTGTCCCTCAACCGCATTCATTTCAAGGCCTTTTTTGCCCTTTGCCAAGCCTTCACGCAAAGAGGCTACGGCGCGGGACGCATTTCGGATTCGGTATCCTCGGTAACGCTTCCGTCGTCATGAATGGTTTTGCCCTTTAGCGCGAACTCGCCCTTCCTCCAGTCCCACATAATCCAAGTAAAGAAAAACCCCACGATAAGTGAGCCGAGGCCGGATGAAACAATAATACGCCAAACGTGAATTTCCCCAACGCCGCGAGAATTTATTGCCTCATAAAGTATCCTGCCCACGACGCTTGTCGCTACCCAGACCGCGGTCCATGTCAGGAAAAACTTTTTCTTGCTCATGCTTTTTTTTCTCATTCGCGCTCCCCGGCCTTGAAAGATGCCATATTGTGCCACACCTCGGCCGCGCCTGCAAGCGCGTTTCGCCAAAACGCTTTTTCCCGCCGTGTACGAAAAGCCCAAGCCGGTGTATACTGAGGAACCGCTGATTCAATAGGAAATTCAGCGGTTCCCGCGTACCTGCGGTACGATGGCTTCTGCTCGCTGACGCTGCGCAGAAGCGGTTAAGTAGGACTGATTAAATCCCATTGGATTTAATCAGTCCTTTCATGAAGCGCGCGTTCTCGCGCATGGAGGCTAGGATGCAGGACGAATTCAGGATTCTTTCGGCCACGGCGATTTTGGGCTACGGCTTTCCGCTGGAATCCTTCGAGGAGGGGATGAGGCTGCGGCCGCATCTGATCGCCGCCGACGCAGGCTCCACCGACCCGGGGCCGTACTATCTGGGCGCCGGCGTTTCCTTTACGGACAGGGACGCGGTGAAGCGCGACCTGCGGATCATGCTCCGCGCCGGGATCAAGGGCGGGATTCCGGTCTGCATCGGGACGGCCGGCGGCTCCGGGGCGCGCGCGCACGTGGCGTGGAACAGGGAGATTATAGAAGAGATCGCGCGCGAGGAAGGGCTGAGTTTCAGGATGGCCGTGATTCAGGCCGAGGTGGAAAAGGACGCGGCGCTCGCGGCCCTGCGCGCCGGCAAGATCTTGCCTCTGCATCCGGCGCCGGAGCTTACCGAGGAGGCGCTTGCGGCCACGGAGCGCATCGTGGCGCAGATGGGCGTCGAGCCTTTTATCAAGGCGCGCAGGGGGGGGGCGCAAGTGATTCTGGCCGGGCGCGCCTACGATCCGACGGTTTTTTCCGCGCTGGCCGTGGATGCCGGCGCCGACATGGGCCTGGCCACGCACCTGGGCAAGATTCTCGAATGCGCGGCGATATGCGCCACGCCGGGCAGCGGCTCGGACTGCATCTTCGGCGCCATAAACACAGGCGCCTTCAGCCTGCGCGCGCTCAGCCCGGCGCGCAAATGCACGGCGGTCTCGGTGGCCGCGCACACCCTTTACGAAAAAACCGATCCCTACATTCTTCCCGGCCCCGGCGGGCATCTGGACCTGCGCGATACCAAGTTCGAGGAGGACGGCTCCGGCGCGGTTGTCGTTACCGGCTCGCGCTTCGTTCCCTCGCCGCAGTACGCGGTCAAGCTGGAAGGCGCGCGCCGCGTCGGCTACAGGACCGTCGCGATAGCCGGCACGCGCGACCCGGTGATGATGGAAAAAATCGACCTTATCATAGCCGGCGTCAAGGAGCGCGTGGCGGATAATTTTAGGGAAAGCGGCTTTACGTACAGCCTGAACTTCGTGGTCTACGGAAGGGACGGCGTTATGGGCGCGCTGGAGCCTTTGCGCGCGTCGCCTGCGGCGCACGAGTTCGGCATCGTGATCGAGGCCGTGGCCGACACGCAAAGGCTCGCCGACACTATCTGCTCGACGGCGCGCTCGACCATGCTGCACTTCGGCTATCCGGGGCGCAGGGCGACGGCCGGGAACCTCGCCTTTCCCTATTCGCCCAGCGATTTTCACGCCGGCGAGGTTTACGCCTTCAGCCTTTACCATCTTATGAAAGTCGGCGATCCGACGGAGCTTTTCCCCATCGAGTACGTCGATCTTTAGAGCGATCTTTAGGAGAAAAAAGATGAAAACAAAACTGACGGAATTGGCCGGCGTGATTCGCAGCAAGAATTCCGGGCCTTACGAGCTTACGCTGGACATAATTTTTAACGAGCGATCCGTTTACGAAACCGTGAAAGAGCGCGGCTACTTCAGCGAAAAGCTGATCTGCGATCTTTACGGAATAACGCCGGAAAAAGTTATCACGATCGTTTGCTTCGATCCGGCCAAGGCGATAAAGGCGACGATAGAGCGCCCGCTTTGCTCCGGAGACTTGGGCGAGACCGACGTTTACGGCGCGCAGCAGCACGCGCCGCTTTTATCCCTGGAATTCGAGGTTTGACATGCCATATTCGGCAAGAATGCAAAAGGGCCATCTTTACAGCATGTACTTCGCGCCGCGCGGGAACGAGCGCATGGCCGACACGGGAATGCAGATAGCGCAGCAGTACTTAAGTCCTTTCGACAAGATCATCGGGCTTGTGGGGCAATCCGGCAGCGGAAAAAGCATGCTGATAAAAGGCATGTTTCCCGGCCTTGAGCTTACCAACGACGACGAGGGCGTGAACGTGCGCCCGCTTCCGCTTTTAAACGTGGACGACACCGGCTTTTACACCCCGCACACTTACCACCTGGACATACGCTTCGAGTCTGCGTTCATGCAGATGCACGAGCTTGCCGACGCGATTCTTTACGCCGTGGGAAAGGGAAAGCGCGTTATCGTCGAGCACTTCGATCTTGTGTACCCGCTTCTGGGGCGCAACGCGCACCTGCTGATGGGAATAGGCGAGGAAATAATAATAACGCGGCCCACGCTTTTTGGACCCAAGCCCAAGGATATAACCGACATCGTTTTCGACTCGCTTTACAGCCGCCTTCAGGTGCACAGCGCCGAGGATATTTGCCAGTTTTTTTTGCACAAAAAGGGAATCGAGGCGCACATGTTCGAGAACAACGACGTGCGCCGGGGTTTTATCCTTAGCTTTCAGGACAAGCCGGAAGTGGATCTCGTCGATCTTGAAAGTAAAATTAACGGCTTTATCCGCGACGACGTGGAAATTTCCTTTGCCGACGATCATCACATCTACATAGGCGAGGAGCTGCGCCCCTGCTCGGCGCCAAGGCTGCACGTCGGAACCTCGGGCAGAATAGGCAAGCTGACCTTGCTCAAGGATCTTTTGCAGGAGCCGATCACGGACAGGTGGCTCCTCGTTGGAATCGTCGGCGACGTGGAGGACGTGAACGATCTTAACCGCATCACGGTGCGGACTTAGGAGCCGGGCGCGGCCATCTCTATCAAAAAGACATGGGCGCGGCCCTCGGCGCGTATTTCAAGGCTTTCCCCCGCGGCCTTAAGCGCGTCGCGCTCCTGGAGAGCGGCGCCGTTGACGCGCGCGCCGCCCTCGACCTGAACGAGGTAGCATTGCCGGCCCTTTTCCACGTCAAAGGAAAGCGCCGCGCCGTCATCGAGCTCGGCCGCGTACATGCTCGCGTCCTGGTTAAGGCGTATGGGCGCGGCGGAATCGGCGCCGGAGGCGATCGGCAGAAGCCTGTTTTTTCTGTCCCTCGCGTCGAAGCGGCGCTGGCCGTAAGCCGGCTCAAGGCCGCGCACGCTAGGAAGGACCCAAATCTGCAAAAGCCGCGCCGGCCCGTCGGCAAGGTTATGCTCGGAGTGGACGATGCCGCGCCCGGCGCTCATGTACTGAACGTCCCCGCGCCGGATCGCGCCCGAATTGCCGAGCGAGTCCCGGTGGGCAAGCTCGCCGCTGATCATGTAGGTAATAATTTCCATGTCCCTGTGCGGATGAAGGTCGAAGCCGGAACGCCCGGCGATTATGTCGTCGTTAAGGACGCGCAGGGCTCCGAAGCCCATGTTACGCGGGTCGTAATATTCGGCGAAGGAAAAATGGTGAAGCGAATCCAGCCAGTCCGTCGGAGTCGCGCGATAGATCCTTGCCGAGGGTATATGTTCGATCATGTTTCGCTCCCAAGCGATTATTGGCGGAAAAAGGATTTCGCGCAAGGGGAGCGCGGGGCCGGGGAGCCCGAAACCCTTCCCCCGGGCCGTCGGCGCCGGGGGAAGGCTCGCAAAGCAAAACGCTACAGATCCAGAATCTCGATGATGACAAGCTCGACGCAGCGATTAAGGCTCGCGTGCTCGGTGTCGTTGGTAAGGTTGCGCGGGTTGAAGCCCACGTTGATAAGCCGCGAGGCGCTCAGGCCGTGGTTGTTTATAAGCTCCTGCACGACCGCGTCGGCCCTGGCCCTGCTTATCGCCTCCAGCTCCGGCAATTCAGCGGCGATGTTCTGCGTGGTCGGGTTTGCGTGGCCGGCCAGCTGAAGCAGGAATCCCGGGTTGTCCCTCAGTATGGCAACGACGCCCGCCAAGGTTAAAATATTGTTCGTCACTTGCAGATCGGTAAGGTGGGTACCCCCGGGGGGGACCGATTCCTGCCGGTTGTAAACGGTCGAGTTCCCGGCAAAGTCGATAAAGCTGACGTTGATGATCCTTACTTGCCGCAGAAGCACTTCCGGGGAAATTTCCCAATCGGCGTAGAGGGTCAGGTTGGACGTTACCGCGTCGCCGGCGAAATTCCACGCGCGGGAAGTGTTCCAGTCCGAGTACCAGCCCAGCAAGACCGCGCCGGGGTTCGAGATCGCGGGCTTTGTAACCAGGCCGCCGTGGGGAATTTCCTGTACGGCCGGCTGCGTGGCCGTCGGGCTTCTTACCGCGAAGGTAACGATGTAAATGTTTCGGTTCCATTCCGCGTAGATGACAAGGGGGTCCACGCCGGGAACAAGATCCACGTCGGTTACCCTGCTCGTCGCGAAGTCCCAGGGCACGCCTGCGCCGGTAAACCAGCCGCCGAAGGAATAGCCTTCCCTTACTATAGGGCCGGGATCCTGCACCACGCCGAAACTTACAGGGATTGTAAAGTGCGTGCGCGTAAAGGCCGAGCCGTCGGGTCGGGTGCCGCCGTTGGGCTTGAGTTCCACGGTGCGCGTCCCGTATTCCCACCTGGCGTAAAGGGTCATCGGCGCGCTTACGACGTCACGGGAAAAGTCCCATAGCCCGCCCCAGTTGCCGCCCAAGCCGTCCCTTTCCCACCAGCCGGCAAAGCCTCGGCCGTCGCCCAAGGCCGGGGGGGTAACGGGCTGCACGACCCTGCCGCCGTCCGCCACCGCCTGGCTCGGCACGACGTGGGGGGAGGGGGCCGTAACGAAATCGACGGCATGGAATATGCTGCTCCACCTTGCCTGCAAGGTGATAAAGCCGTCCCCGTCCACGTCGTCCTCGCGACGCACCGGCCGCGTCTCGGTGTCCCAAAGGTTTCCGCTTTCGTCGAACCAGCCGATAAAGCCAAAGGCGTTCCTGTCTATGGGGCGCAGCCTGCCTATCGCGCCTCCCCAGGCGATTTGCAAAGCCCTGGGGCTCGGGATTCCGCCTTCCGCGTCAAAGACCACGGCGGCGAAATTCACGCCGCTCCCGCCGCCGCCGCTGTCGCCGCCGCCGCCCTCCGCGCCCGGCCTGCCGCTTCCGTCGCCGTCCGCCCACCAGGTTTCGATGATGGGGTTCGTGCAGCCGACAATAACGGCGAACGCGGACATTGCCAATAAAGACAAAACAATTTTGAAATTCCCCTTTCTCATACGCAACTCCTGTTTTTTCCTGTCGCCTGTCAGTCGGCCGAATGCTGGATGACCATCAGCTCGACCCTGCGATTGATGTTCCAGTGATCGTGATCGCTTGCCAGAACCCTTGTCCCGCCGAAAGCGGAAATGACTATCTGATCGTCATGCACGCCCCGCGCCCTAAGAAGCCTGGCCACCTCGTTCGCGCGCCTTAGACTGAGCGCGTCCAGCACCGCGATCTCCTCATAGTCGTGATCGACGGGGTTTGCGTGGCCCTCAACCCGAACGATAAAGTCTGGGTTTTCCCGCAGCGTTTGCGCGACGGCATTGATCACAAGTTCGTTAAGTCCCCTGGCATCCGCGTCGACTCCAACATTGAAGACATGTATGTCCGGGCCAAAAAGGATGTACTCGAGCATGGCGATAAAGGTCGTCCTTACGATCTCGACGGGGGGAGGGGGGGGGGCCGCGATCTCGACGAACTCGATTCTGGCCTGCTGCCGCAAGGGGAACCTGATCCCGGCGGTTAGGGACGCTCCGGCGATGAAGGGATAGCCGGCGCGAATCGAAGGCTCGATAAACCACCTGTCGGAAATGGGAATCGTTAGCCCCGCGGTAAAGTCCGCCAGCACCGAGCCGCGCGTCATCGTGACGTCGGCGCCCCTGTAGGCGGCAAGCAAGCCGATGCCGCCCTGGGCGAAAATGTTGGTCTGCCTTTCGGGTCGGCCCAGGCGCAGGAAATTCCAGCGGAAGTACGCCTGGCTTTCCAGCGCGATGATGTTGTCGCTGCTGAAGTTGATGATGTTCTTGCTGCCGAGCATGAAGGAGGGCGAAAGGGTCACGCGCGGATCCAGGACAAGGCCGAAGGACATGCCCTCGACAAGAATGTCGCTTGACGCGACCCCAGCGCTTAAGGCCCAGTAGGGCTCGTTCCAGGCGTTCGTGTTAGCGTGCAGCCCGCCGGCAAGGATCAATAACGCCGCCGCGATCGGCAGGCGAGCCGGGTTCCGTGTCTTCTTTTTCAATTGTCTTACCATCCTTATTCTCCTTTACTTTTTGAGCCAAGCGCAAAACCGGCTTTTGAGCCATGTTTTTTTGCAATCGATACTAAAAGATAATAAGAAAAAAAGGGGAGTCAAGCGAAAAAAGGCCGCCGGGAGCGGCTCGGCCTTGCGCGGCCATCGAAATAATGCCATTATCCGGGCAAGGAGAATCGCGTGTACAAAAGCAAATACGAGGCCTACCCCTTTCTTGGCGAGGCGGACGGGGACCTGCGCTGCGACTTCGAGATTTTGACCGACGAGATAGCCAGCATGACCGGCCTTCTTCGGGCGACCGTAAAGGACGAGGCCCTGCGCGAAGAGCTTCTTTTCGTCTGCGAGCTTGTCTACAATATAAACCCCTCGCTTCGAAGGCCGGTTTCCGTTAGGACCGACGAGCTTGCCGCGCTCGAAGGCATGGCTTTAAGGCTGAAGGATGAAACCGAGGGCCGATGCCGAGGCTTCGCGCTGCCGGCCGGCGGTTCCGGCGGCGCGCTGTCCCACGTCCTGCGCTCGCGCTGCAAGGCGGCGGCGCGGCTTTTGAGCAGGCATCAAAGCCGGGGCAACGAGGTCGCGGACATTCTTTTCGATTTCGTCAATCTTTTGTCGGGGTACTTTTTCTTTCTCGCGCTGAAGCTTAACGCGCTGGAGGGCATAGACGAGATTCCCTTCGAAAGCCGCAGCTACCGATCGAATGGCCGCTGAGCGAAGCGGGAATCCCGACGGCCGCGCGGTTCCCCTTTTATCCTCGGACGCCGGGGGAATAAGGAAATTTAAAAAAATCGTCAGCGACGCCTACATAAAGGAAGGGCGGCGCTTTCCCTGGAGGGAAGGCGCCGATCCCTGGGGCGTGCTGGTTTCGGAATTCATGCTGCAGCAGACGCAAACGCAAAGGGTGGAGTCCTATTGGCCGCTTTGGATGCAAAGATGGCCCACGCCGGAATCGCTGGACCGCGCGAGCCTTGAGGATGCGCTGCGGGCCTGGAGCGGGCTGGGCTACAACCGCCGCGCCCTGCATCTAAAGCGCTGCGCCCGGATTATCGCGGCGGATTTCGGCGGAAAGGTTCCCGCGCTGCCGGAAGCGCTGGCGAGGCTTCCCGGCATAGGCGCGTACAGCGCCGGCGCCATCGCCTGCTTCGCCTACAATCATCCCTCGGCCTTCATCGAGACGAACATTCGCGCCGTGATGCTTCATTTCTTTTTTTCAGGCGACCGCCCGGTTCGCGACAGCGAGATCCTGCCCCTGCTCGAGCGCGCCCTGGACCGAAAAAATCCCCGCGAATGGCATTGGGCGCTTATGGACTACGGCGCGGCCCTAAAAAAGCGCGGCCCGAACCCAGGCCGCCTAAGCGCCCACCACATTCGGCAGTCCGGCTTCCGGGGCTCGTTCCGCCAGCTAAGGGGCGACCTTCTTCGCGCGCTGGTAACGCAGGGCCCGGCGCGCGCCGAGGAACTGCGCGCCCGCCTTGAAAGCCCCGGCGAAAAGGCCGACTTTTACCGCGCCCTGGACGCCCTCCGCCGCGAATCGATGGTGGCCGAGGAAGCCGGGGTTTATAGGATCAAGTGAGAGGGAGGCCGGTCCAAGCGCTCGTCGGGGCGCGCGTTAAAGCGCGATCCTTTTCCCGGGGCGCAGGTTTCGGCTCGCTTAATTCGCGTTGCATAATACTTTTTTGAATATCTCGTGAAATTGGAAGCGCAGGGTGGGATGACGAAAAAAAATGTTCGGCGAAAGGCCGGCGCCAATGCCGCGCGAAGGGATGCTCGGCTAGTGTTCCGGAATATTCGGTTTGCAAAATCGCAACGTTCGGCAATTCCTTGCCAGGCAAGGAATTGCCTCAACCTGCATACCGTCATTTGAATATTCCGGAACACTAGACGCCCTTTTCCCAGCCCTCGCCGCGCAGTATCCGCTCCACCTTGCCGGAAACGCCGGCTATGATGCGCCGCGCCAGATCCTGCCTTTCAAGCTCGGACAGGCAGTCCAGGTAGCCGCGCGCCCTTGGACGGCCTTCGCCGACGCGATCTCCGTCCTCCACGAACAGCCTGAAGGGCTCGACCTCCAGCGCGGCCGCGATCCTTTCGACCATTCCAAGGGAGGGAATCTTGGCGCAGATCTCGATTTCCCCTATGTAGCTGGTGCTGGTGCCCAGCATTTCCGCCAGCTTCATCTGCGAAAGCCCCTTTATTTGGCGGTACTTCTTCATATTCTGGACGAAAACCCGCATCATTTCCATTCCTAGTATGCTATGAGCGAAGAGCGCGATCTTACAATACGCTATTGACGAATAATAATGAAGCATGTTATATGTTTATAGCGAATAATACCATATTACGGCTTTCGCCCCTCAGCCATTTACGGGCGGGGGAAACAGGCATTCAGGAGGTTTTGAATGAAGGCAAGGATGGCGCGGTGGGGCGCATTAGCCGCGATGCTGGCGCTTGGCGCCTGCGCCACGGGGGGATCTGAGGGATATACCCGGGAAAGGGATTTCAGCTGGGAGGAGACTGGCGGCGGGGTACAGATTTGGCGCTACGTGGGCAATGCCACGGACGTAAGGATTCCGCCGCAGATACG
>WRAL01000028.1 GCA_009780285.1 Treponema sp. | reverse complement strand
GGCAAACAGCGCCGATGCCCATGTCCCGCCGTTGGATGCGCGGCTTGCGGATATTTTTTGCTATGAGCATGAGCGGACGGTCAGCCGCGACTACGTGGTACGCTTTGAGAAACGGCTGTTCCAAATCCTGAAGGGCAACAAGGCGCTACCGCGGCCTAAAAGCAAGGTCATCGTCCGCGTCCTGCTTGACGGAACCTTGCGGATAATCTGGAAAGGTACAAAACTCCTTGTCAAGGAGCAACGAGTGCATACGGTCAAAATATACGGGATGCCGCATGACAGAAGGGGACATTTCTACTTGACGCAATTAGGGGACATTTTAACTTGACGTTGACAATTATCCAACTTGCCGCTTGACAAAAAACGCCGAAAATGGCATTCTCTGTTCGTTTGGGCGACTAATATTGAAGAAGGAGCTTTGCGATGCATTTTCCAGGATATTATTTTAAAGGGCTTCGGGGGCGTCGCTTCCGAAGCCTTTCCAAAAAGGCGGCGCGGCGATCGTATTGATCGTCGCGCCTTTTTTTTGCGCGCCCGGGCAAAAAAAGCGGCGGCTTGCCGCCAAAACGTAGGGGGCATTAGATGACAGGAACCGAAAAAAGGCTGAGTTATCCCAAAATAGGGATTCTGGGCCTGCAGCACGTTTTCGCCATGTTCGGGGCGACGATCCTTGTTCCGCTTATTAGCGGGCTCAGCGTGCAGGTTACGCTTGTGGGGGTGGGCGTGGGCACGCTTGTCTTTCACCTTCTGGCAAAGGGGCGCGTGCCGGCCTTTCTCGGCTCGTCCTTCGCGTTCCTGGTGGGGATACAGCTTATCACCGACCCGGTTTCCGGGGTTTTCGCCGGAACGGGAATGTCCCAGCAGGAAAAGCTGGCCTTCGCCACCGGCGGGATCATCGTGTCGGGGCTTGTGTACCTGCTCGTGGCGCTTCTTATAAGGCTGGTGGGCGTGAAAAACTTCCTGCGCTTCGTGCCGCCGGTGGTAACGGCGCCCACGGTCATCCTTATCGGGATAATGCTCGCGCCGGTGGCCGTAAACCAAAGCCGAGAAAATGTCTTTCTGGCGGCGCTTACCCTGGGAATCGTCATCGTCGCCTCATCCTGGGGCAAGGGCATGGCGAGGATCGTGCCCATTCTGCTGGGCATCTCCGGCGCCTACCTTGTCGGCCTGGCCCTGCACCTGCTGGGAGTCGAAAACCCGGGCGGCGGGCCGATAATGGACTTTTCCGCCGCGGCCAGCGCGCGCGTGGTTGGGCTGCCGGACTTTATGGCGCCCAAGTTCGGCCTTGTTCCCATACTGGTGATGATACCCTTCGCGCTGGCCACCATCGCCGAGCACGTCGGCGACATGACGGCCCTGAGCACGATTACCGGAAAAAACCTCGTGGAAGACCCTGGCCTTACCCGCACGCTTCTGGGCGACGGCCTTGCAAGCTGCTTTTCCGGCCTTATAGGCGGGCCGGCGACGACGACCTACAGCGAAAACATCGGCGTGGTGGCGATAACGAGGGTGTTCAACTCGCGCGTCGTCCAGCTCGCGGCGATTTACGCGGCGGTTCTTGGCTTTTCGCCCCTGTTCGCCGCGATAATCCACTCGGTGCCGGCGGCGATCATAGGCGGCGCCTCATTCATGCTCTACGGGATGATAGCCGCCGTCGGCGTTCGCAACCTTGTCGAAAACAAGGTAGACATAGGCAAGACGAAAAACCTTACGATTATGGCCGTGATGTTCGTAACCGGACTCGGCCTGCGTTTTGGCGACACGATTACGTTTGCGATAGGCGGGACGAGCATCCCCATAGACAGCATGGGCGTGGCGATCGCCGTAGCGCTGGGCGTGGCGCTTAACGCGATACTGCCGGATCGATAGGGCCAACGCGCCGCGCGAAAGCGCGACGCGTTGGCCTCGGAGTTTGGAGGCGGGCATTAAGGCCCACCAACCTAAAACTTTTGGGCGGGACGAATGTCCCGCCCAAAAGTTTTTTCTATAGAAGAGCGGCCTTTTCCTCCCCAAAGCCCCGCGCGTATGCCCTGCGGCCAGCTGGCGCACTGCCGCGAGAGGGCATTCGCGCAGCGCCATGACCGAGCGTGGCAGCGCGCCCGCTGGCCGCAGGGGGCGGGCCAACGCGCCACAGGCGCGTTGGCCTCGGAGTTTTGCTTCGCAAAACTCCACCCATGGTTGCCCAGATCAAAGGCCTTAGATCCAAAAGGCCGCGCGGCCCCAGCTTGCAAAAGCGGAGCCGCTCGCGCTAGGATGCGGCAATGGACAGCGTGTTTGATTTTTCCTCGCGGCGAGCCTTCCTTATCTCGCTGGGCAAGCGCTCGTTGCGCGGCCCGGCGCTTCGTTGCATGGGTTCTATTTTCAGGAATTTTTTCTTCGAGCAGGCTTGCTCGCGCTTTTTGCCGCGCGGCATCCCCGTCAGCCAGGCCGATCATCCCCTGGACGAGCGCATCCCTTTCGCGCCGGAATGGATAGACGTCTACATTGACTTCGTTCCCTACTGGCTGCGCGCGCTGACCTTTCTCGACAGCCGGTTCCCCCGCGCCTCCGAGGGCGCGATACGCGATCTTCTGCGAAACATGGGCAGGCTTTACGCCTTCGCTGCGCGCGTGTACCGCAGGAACATGTCCACGACGCGGCGGCCCTTCTACGTCGCGCGGCCCGGCTTTATGGCGATTCACCTTCTGGACCCGCATCTGATGTGCGTTCCCAGCCTTCACGTTATGGTCGTGGTTTACGCCTGCGAAAAGTTCGAGCGAATAATCGCCGAGCTTGGGGCCGACGACGAATGCCGGGATCAGATCGAGGAGATGCGGCGCGGCGCGCTGGCCGTTTGCCAGGCGATTCTTTTTGTCAAGCAGCACAGCGCGAACTGCATAGGCGCGTCCCTTTACGCGCTGACTCGCTTCGACGCGGCGCTTTTCCCGGCGGAAAAGGCCCGCGCCTTCCTCGCGCGGCTTTTCGAGGATCCGCCTGAGGCGCTTCTTCCCGGCGCGCGGTGCAGGGCCGCGAGAAAACGCGCGTCCTGCTCCCCCGCCCGCTGCAAAACCTGCGCACTGGCGCAGCCGGCGGCAAGGCTCAGCCCCGAGGACGCGGCCGAGATCAGAGGCCACATCGCGCGCTCTTTCGAAGGCTTTCTTGCGCAGGGCGAAACCGCGCGAAGCTGGGAGGAGCCGATACTCGACTTCCTGCGCGGCCTTCCTTTGTCGAAGTAATACGTTCAGAGCCCTTGCCGCGTGGAGTTTCCGAGCGGGCTTTAGCCCGCCGAAAAACCCTAAGGCCAATACCTCTTCCCCTTACCGCGTGGAGTTTCCGAACGGGCTTTGGCCCGCCGAAAAACCCTAAGGCCAATACCTCTTCCCCTTACCGCGTGGAGTTTTGCGGCAGGCTTTAGCCTGCCGCAAAACTCCGAGGCCAATCCGCCAAAGGCGGATTGGCCCTAGTGTTCCGGAATATTCGGTTTGCAAAATCGCAACGTTCGGTAATTCCTTACCGCGCGGAGTTTTGCGGCAGGCTTTAGCCTGCCGCAAAACTCCGAGGCGAATGTGCCTACGGCACATTCGCCCTAGCTCTTGCCCTTATCAAAAGGCTTGCCAATCGCGCGCGGCGCGTAGTCCTTCCCGCTGAAAATTATCAAGGTTATGAGCGTGATCAAAAAAGGCATCGCGCTGAAAAATTCCGAGGGGAAAAATTCGCGCAGCGCCCGTATGTTGACAAAGTTTATCGCCAGCGCGGTGGCCATGCCGAAAAGAAAGCTCGAGCCGAGAATGCCAAGCGGAAGCCAGCGCCCGAAGGACACGGCGGCCAGCGCGATAAAGCCCGTGCCGTTGATCGTCGTGGCGGTAAACTGTATGTCCTGCGTCAGAACGGCGGCGCCGCCTGCAAGCCCGGCCAAAAGCCCGGAAAGAATTACCGCGACGTAGCGAATCCGCGCCACGTTCACGCCGGCGGAGGCCAGCGCCTCGGGGTGCTCGCCGGCGGCGCGAAGGCGCAGTCCCCAGGGCCGCCTGTACAGGACGAACCAGGCGACGGCCAAAAGCGCCAGCGCGATCCAGACCGTGGGAAAAAAGCCGAAAAGCCCGGCGCGCATCCCTCCGCCGTGGGGCGGGCTGCGATCCTGGTTAAAAAGGAGCTGGCAGACGAAAACGGTAAGCCCCAGCGACAAAAGGTTGATCCCGGCGCCGGAAACGACCTGGTCGGCGCGCAGGGTTACCGACGCGAAGGCGTGAAAGAGCGAAAAAAGCCCGCCGACGATGGCTGCGAGCAAAAGCGCCACGAAGGCCGAAAAGCCGGAGCCGCCGCCCAAAAGCACGCTGGTAACGGCGGCCGTCATCGCGCCGAGCACCATAAGGCCCTCAAGCGCGATGTTGACCACGCCGGCGCGCTCGCAGATCATCCCGCCAATCGCGGCGATAAGGATCGGGGAGGCGATCAAAAAAGTGGAGGGCATCATGTTCCACAAAACCTGCAAAAAGTCCGTCATGCGTCCTCCTCTTTTTCGCGCCGCACCCTTTCCTTCATCCGCTTGTCTATCAGGAGGCGCATCCCGGCGCGCAGGGAGATGAATATCACGACAAGGCCTACGATGATCGACGTAATTTCCATGGGGATCTGCCGTATCTGCATTATTGGCTGCGCCGACCTGAGCATGCCGAAAAGCAGGCCAGCCAGCGCGACGCCCAGCGCCGTGCTGTTTCCCACGAGCGCGACGGCGATTCCCTCAAAGCCATAGCCGATAAAGGACTGAAGCACCCATCCGTGCCCGAAAAGCCCCAGCGCGACCGTGGCCCCGGCAAGGCCTGCGAAGCCCCCGGCTATTCCCATCGCGGCGGTGATGTTGGCCTTTACGTTTATCCCGCCGTAAAGCGCCGCGTCCCTGTTAAAGCCGGTGGCGCGAAGCGAGTAGCCCAGCTTGGTTTTTTCCATTATAAGCCAGTAGGCGACGACGGCCGCTATCGTAAGCCAAAGCGCGTGGTTGAGCCTGGAGCCGTTGGTAAGCGCCGAAAGGATCGGGCTGGCCAGGGTCGCCGTTTGGGGAAAGTCCGGGGTTCTGTGGGGAAGAGCGCCGGGAAGCCGCAGGGTGATTACCCGGTGGCCGAAAAGCGCGATGTAGTTCATCATTATCGTGGCGACCACCTCGGAAACGCGATAGCGCGCCTTGAAAAAGCCCACGATCCCGCCCCAGATCGCGCCTGCCATAACGCCGGAGCTTACCGCCACGATTTGATGCAGCGCCGGAATGGGCGGAAAGCTATGCGCCATTATCTGCGCGAAGGTAAGGCCCACTATGTACTGGCCCTCGGCGCCTATGTTGAAAAGGCCGGTCCTAAAGGCGAAGGCCATGGAAAGCCCGCACAAAATAAGCGGGCTTGAAAGCATCACCCATTCGCCTATGTGCCGGGGGTTCCAGCCGCCGCGTCCCGGGCGAATGTCGAAGCCGCTTACCACCTGGACGATCGCCTCGTACATTCCGGCCGGATTGCGGCCTATAAGCAAAAGAAGAACCGTCGCGACCAAAAAGCCCAGCGCCACCACGGCCACCGAAACAAGCGCGCTCGAGGCGGCGAAGGCTTCCAGCAATCGCGCGCCGGTTCCTTTGCCGGGAAAAAGCTTATTCATGAACGCCCCCCATCATGGCCCCTATGCGCCGCTCGTCGGCTCCCTGCGCCGGAAGAACGCCGAGTATCCGGCCGTCGGAAATGACGGCGATCCGGTCGCAAAGGTTGAGAATCTCCTCCAGCTCGAAGGAAACGAGAAGGACGGCGCAGCCCTTGTCCCGCTCCTCGATTATTCGGCGATGGATGTACTCGATGGCGCCCACGTCAAGGCCGCGCGTGGGCTGCGAAACCACGAGCAGCTTGGGCGAACGGTCTATCTCGCGCGCCACGATCACTTTTTGCTGGTTTCCGCCGGACATGGACTTTGCCTGGGTCTCCGGCCCGCGCCCTGCGCGTATGTCGAAGTCCTTTATAAGCGCCTTGGCATGCTCGAAAATATTCCTAAAGCGCAAAAAGCCCCTGGGACTGGAAAAAGGCTCGGCGCGAAAGCCGCGAAGGATAAGGTTTTCGTCGACGCGAAAGTCAAGGACAAGGCCGTGCTTCTGCCTGTCCTCGGGGACTATCGAAATCCCGGCCTCGTTGCGAGCCTTAATGCTCAGCCGGGAAACGTCGCGCCCTTCCAAAAGGATTTTCCCGCCCTGCGCCGGCAAAAGGCCCGAGATCGCGCCGACCAGCTCGGACTGGCCGTTTCCGTCCACGCCGGCGATTCCCAGAACCTCGCCCGCGCAAAGCTCAAGGGAAAGCGCGCTTACCGCCTCAGTTCCCTTGGCGCCTATCACGGTAAGATCCTCGATGCGCAGGGTCTGCGCGCCCGGCCGCGCCGGCTTTTTGTCCATGCGGAACGAGACCGAGCGCCCCACCATTTTTTCGGCAAGCTCGCGCTCGCTGGTTCCGGCCACCTGCACCGTGTCCACGCGCCTGCCGTGGCGCAAAATGGTGCAGCGGTCGGCCACGGCCTTTATTTCCTTTAGCTTGTGGGTGATAAAAAGAATCGTCTTGCCCTCGGACTTTAGCCTGCGGAAGACGGCGATCAGCTCGTCGATTTCCTGCGGGATAAGGACGGCGGTGGGCTCGTCGAAAATAAGGATATCCGCGTCGCGGTACAGGATTTTAAGGATTTCCACCCTTTGCTGCATTCCCACGGTGATATTCTCGACCTTCGCGCCGGGATCCACGCCCAGGCCGTACACGCGGGAAAGCTCGGCCACGCGCGCCTCGGCGGCGCGAAAGCTCAGGTTTCCCAAAAAGCCGCGCGGCTCAAGGCCCAGGGTGATGTTTTGGGTGACGGTAAAGTTGTGGACCAGCTTGAAGTGCTGGTGCACCATGCCTATGCCCAGCGCGGCCGCGTCGTTCGGGCTGCGGATTTTTTCCTCTTTGCCCCGAACCCGTATCGTCCCGGAATCCGCTTCGTAGAGGCCGAAAAGTATGGACATCAGGGTCGATTTTCCGGCGCCGTTCTCGCCGAGAAGCGCGTGGATCTCCCCCTGCTCGACGCTCAGACTAATGTCGTCGTTGGCAAGCACTCCGGGAAAAGCCTTGCTTATTCCGAGCAGCTCAATCGCCTGCACGGCGCCCCCTTTTTAGCGCAACGATTACGTCCCGCCGACAAAGCGCGGCGAGCCTTAAAAACGCGGCCCCCTCCGGCCGGGGCAAGAAGCCCGGCCGGAGGGGGCCAAAATAATCAAAAACTAGCCGTCAATGGCAAAAACCAAATTGGGGAAGTTGGGAAGCATCCTGGCCCTTGCCAGCGTGTCCGCGACGGGGATCTCGCCGCTTATCACCCTCTGCCTGATCTGGTTGACCTGGTTGACCACGCCGCGGCTGAGCGCCGGGTTGACGTCGGAGAAGCCCACGCCGTTGTCGGCAAGGCCAAAGGTAAGGTTGCGCCCGCTGAACGTGCCGTCCCTGACCGCGTTGAGGGCGTAAACCACCGGCGCCTCCACCTGCTTGAGCATGGAGGTAAGGACGGCGGAGTTTCGCCCGTCGTAAATGCCCGACTCGAACTGGTCGGAGTCAACGCCTATGGCCCAGACGTTGCGGCCGGCCTGGCGCATCTCGATGGCGGCCTGGATCGTGCCGTTGCCGCTTCCGCCGGCCGCCGAGAAAATCGCGAACACGCCGTCGTTGTACCAGTTGCGCGCCTGAAGGAGCGCGGCGGCCGGGTTGCCCCAGTCGTTGACGTAGAATTCAAGGACGTCGGCGTTGGGAAGAACTGAGCGCACGCCCTGAACGAAGCCGACATGGAAGCGCGTGATAACCGCGCCGGCGATCCCGCCGATAAAGCCAAAGCGCGGGTTGGTCACGCCGGACTCGATGGCCTGAAGCGCCGCGGCGGCGCCCACGAGGAAGCTGCCCTCGTGCTCGGCGAAGGTGGCCGACATGATGTTGGGGTTGTCCAGAACCACGTCGACGATCAGATAGTTCTGCCTTGGATTGGCGGCCGCGGAGCGCGCGGTCGCGTCGGCCCAGGTAAAGCCCGTGGTGATTATAAGGTCAAAGCCCTCGTCCACGGCCAGCGCAAGGTTCGGGTCGTACATGGCCATAGTCGCGGCGGTCATCGCCTCGTACAGGCGGCCCCGGCCGGCCGGGTTCGCCCATGTGTCCCCGTAGAACTGAAGCATGCCGCGCCAGGCGGCGGCGTTAAACGACGCGTCGTCGATTCCGGTCGCGTCGGTCAGCAAAATCGAGCGCACTCCGCCTGAGGCGCCTCCGTCCCTTCCGCCCGCGGCGAAGGCAAAGCCAGCCACGAGAAGGCACATGGATACGGCTAAAACTTTCTTCATGATTTCCTCCATCTCGAAATTTAAGATGCCTCATTATGCGCGCCGCGCGGAAATTGCGCAAGGGCCGGCTAGGGAGACCGATTGGCGCTCGCGGCTGTTTCCGGCCCTTTTTCCGGCCCTCATTGACCGCAGGTGGAATTTCCAAGAAATCATGGGAATTTCTCAAAATTAGCATGATTTCCGCAAATTATCAGTTGCCATGCCCGGAAAGCAGGATATACAATTATTACCGCAAGGTTCCTAAAAGCTCTGTTGGGGAGCAGGATACTGCGGGAGAACCACTATAAGGAGATTTTATGGTTACGTTTCTTTTGGGAATCGCGGCTTTGATTATCGGCTACGCGGTTTACGGCAAGATTGTCGAAAGGGTTTTTCAGCCCAAGGCGGAGGCGCAGACGCCGGCCTTCGCGATGAGGGACGGCGTCGACTACGTGCCCATATCCAAGTGGCGCGCGATGGCGCTTCAGCTTATCAACATTGCGGGAACCGGCCCCATTTTCGGCGCGATCGCCGGCGCGTTTTTCGGTCCGGCGGCGTTTTTGTGGATCGCGCTGGGCTGCATTTTCGCCGGCGCCGTCCACGACTACATGATCGGGATGATCTCGCTCAGGCACAACGGGACGAACATCGCCGAAATCGTGGGCATCTACCTGGGCAAAAAGCCGCGCGCCATTATGCGCGTTTTTTCGCTGGTTCTTCTTATGTTTATCGGCGTGGTGCTTGTCACCTCGCCGGCGCAGGTGCTGGGAAGGCTGTTCGCCCCGAACGCGCAGACCAACGCGTTCCTGTATATCGCGGTGGCCTGCATTATCGTGTACTTTATCTTCGCGACCCTGCTGCCCATCGACAAAATCCTCGCGCGGCTGTATCCCTTCCTGGGCGCGATTCTGGTTTTTATGGCGGTCGGCATGCTGGCGATGCTGTTTATTTCCGGCGACATACGGAATATCCCGGAGTTCACGTTTCAGAACATGAGGCCGGACAGGGACGTCAATATTCTCGCGCGGATTTTTCCCTTCCTATTTATTACGATAGCATGCGGCGCGATTTCCGGCTTTCACGCCACGCAGTCGCCTATCGTGGCGCGATGCCTTACGAACGAAAAGGAAGGGCGCATGTCGTTCTACGGCGCGATGATTCTGGAAGGCGTTATCGCGATGATCTGGGCCGCGGTGACGATGGGGCATTTTAGCCACGTGGGAAACGTCGCGGCGGTC
>WRAL01000027.1 GCA_009780285.1 Treponema sp. | reverse complement strand
TCTGTCGGCGCCGAAAAATTCCATCGACACGCGCCTCAAATCCACGCCGTAATCCCGCGCCAGCTCGTCCCGAATCAGGCTCGCCCTCGCCTCCGACAGCGCCAGCCTTTCCTCCGGCGTGTCGTAATTCGCCGTGTAGCCGCGCAGGATAAGGCGCGCCCGCGGATCCTCCCGCAGTATCATCGCCACTTCCGCCAGAGCCGGCCTGTACGGGGGTATGGGAATCGGCAGATTCGGCATGAAGTGGACCATCGCTATGCTTCGTTGGAGCCCCGGCGGAGCCGCCGGCGGCGTTTCCGTTTCCTGCGGCGTCTCGGGCGGCGCTTCCGGCGGCGGCTCGTAAGCCGGCTCCGGGGGGCTTGCCTTCTCGCGAGTTGCGAGGGGCCGGAAAACTATGCCGGCCTGAGCAGCCGGCATGAGCAGTCTCATCGAGGATTCAAAGAGCAGATCGATGCCTCCGCCGCCGTAAAGCGAGAAGCCGCTTGGAAGCCTATACGTAACGTAGATACGCGCCGCCGCCAGCGGGGCGAGCTGCGACTCGTTCGTGGAATCGCCGGTCCACGCGGAAAGGGCGTTTTCGAAAAAACTCCCTCTTAAAAAGGCAAATCCCGCGCCAAGCTCGCCGCGCAGCCCCCAGTTTCCCAGATTAGGCAGCCCGTAGCCGACGCTCAACGTGATGGGAATCATCGCGAAGCCTTCCGCCAGCGGCCCGATTCCGGAAAGCCAGGTAAAGCCGGCCTCAAGCGCGACGTCCAGCCCCCAGGAGCTTCCGTAGCCGGCGCCGAGCTTCCCTCCGGGAAGAGCCCTTAGGTGATCGGCCTCGGCACCCGTAAGAAAGGGCCAGACGAAGGCTCCTGTAAGGAAAAACCCTTCGCGCAGGCCCTCGAGGGGGCGCTCGCCGTCGAGAGAGCTCTCGTCCTCGAGAGCGCTTTCGTCTTCAAGAGAACCATCCTCCTCGGCGCGCAGGGCCGGCGCCGCGAAAATGGCCAGAGCGGCGGACAGGGCGAGCGCGCGCATTGGCAGACGCCCTGGGAAAATCGCTCTTCGGCGAGAAGCGGATTTGACTGCCAGCAAAAGATTATAGATCATATATGGAAGATTATACGCTTTCAACGGGGAATTCGCAAGAGCGCCGCGCCTGTTTTGGCAGGCATTTTCCGCCCGGTTATAGTTAGAGGCACTTGCAAAACTTCAGTTTTGCAAGCGCACCGCTAAAAAATGCATGTTTCGCAGCCCATAGGGCGAGAAACTGCATAGCCTCGGCAAAACTACCGAGTTTTGCAAGAGGCTCGTTATTATGAAAAAAGGAGGTTTCCCCTTGTCATGCCCTTTCCTCCTTGCCGGCGCATTGTTCCGGGGCGGGATTGCCAATTCCGCCGCCGGCTATTATTATCGAAGGGAAAACGATAAGGCGTTGTTTCGCCGCCGGCGGATTAATCGCCAACTAAAGCCTTTGTCTTTTCTTGACGATATTTTAGCAGGGAACCGGCGGCGCCTGCGCGGATTCCATGACTCAGGCTCTGAGTCGCATTTCACTTGGGGGGAGATTTTGGCATATAAAAGCGCGGCATCAACGTACAGGGAAACCAGGGTTACGACGGCCGGCCAAGGCCAGCTTATCATCATGCTCTACAACGAAGCGGTCAAATACCTCGACGAGGCGCTGCAAACGCTTGAAACCGACGAATCCGGAAAAATGGACCCGCGAAACATAGAAAGATTCGGCCGGAACGTCGTAAAGGCGCAGGAAATCATAACCGAGCTTATGGTCTCGCTGGATCTTGAGCAGGGCGGGGACATCGCGAAAAACCTTTTTTCCGTGTACACCTGGTTCAATCACGAGCTTCTTGAGGCCAACATCAGCCGGGATTACACGCGAATAGCGAAAGTGCGCGATTTCGTGGAGGATCTGCGCGGGGCCTGGCACGAGGTTATATCGACCGGCGCGACCGAGGCGCAGGGCCGGGCGTCCGGCATAAGCATAGCCGGATAGGGAGGGCAGATCATGGCTTTGACTCAGGACGAGTTCGCCAGGCGCGTGGCCGTTTTGCGGCGGCTCAAGGGCCTTTTGCAATTGCAGCGGGAGCGGCTCGCCGGCTATCTTTCCCTGCTGGAAAACCAGGCGGAGGCGATAGGCTCCGGCGCGGGCGAAAAGATCATCGCCTACGCGGAAATGGAGGAACAGGTTCTCGCCGGCATTTTCTCGGTGCAGAAGGCGATTCGGCCCTTGGAGGAGATGAGCCTTGGCGCCGCGCCCTCGGACGGGGCATCCACGGTTGGGGAGGAAGTCGCCGCGCTTAAGTCCACGCTGGACGAGATGAAGGCGCAGGCTCGCGAGCAGTCGGCCAAAAACCGAGGGCTTCTGTCGGCGCGCATCGCGGCGATCCGCATGGAAATAAAGGTTTTGCGGGAAAGCCCCCTTGCCAAGGCGCGCGCGGCCTACCGAGTCCCGGCGTCCGGGGCTCTTCTGGACCTACGAGGCTAGCGCATTATGGAAAACACCCTCGCGCTGCTGCGAGAATCCGGCGCGATGCTCGAAGGGCATTTTTTGCTTAGCTCAGGCCGGCATTCAAGCCGGTATTTTCAGTGCGCCAAGCTCCTTGCGCGCCCGCGCATGGCCGAAGCCGCCCTTGCCGAGGTCTGCGAAAAGATACGCCGGCATCCGCTGGCCGGGGAAATTTCCGCGGTGATAGGGCCGGCGATGGGCGGCATAATCGTGGCCTACGAGATCGGCAGGCAGCTTGGGCTTCCGGCCATTTTCGCCGAGCGCGGCGAAAATGGCGCCATGCAGCTGCGCCGAGGCTTCGAGGCGAGGCCGGGACAAAAATTCATCATCGCCGAGGACGTAATCACCACGGGCAAATCCTACGGCGAATGCGCCGCCCTTTTGGAAAGCCTTGGAGCCGAAGTCGCCGCGCTTGCCTGCGTGGTGGACCGAAGCTCCGGCCACGGCGTTCCCTGGCCCTTCTTTCCGGCCTGCAAGGTGGAAGCGGAAGACTGGGCCGCGCAGGACTGCGCTCTTTGCAAGGCCGGAATCCCGGTCGTAAAGCCCGGCTCGCGCAAGATCTAGGCCCGCGCAAAAATCCATAGCATGAAAGCTCGAGGCTTTTTCTCCGTAATTTACGAGGACGACGAAATAATCGTCGTGGACAAGGCGCCGGGGATCTCCGTCATCGGGGATCGCTGGGACGAAAGCGCCGAGCGCCTGGACAGGCTCGTTTCGGCGCGGCTTGGAGGCGCGAAAGTCTACACGGCGCACCGAATCGACCGCGACACTTCCGGCCTGGTTCTTTTCGCCAAAACCGAGGCCGCCCACCGCAGGCTTTCGCTGGCCTTCGAGGGCCGGGACGTGGGCAAGCGCTACCTCGCGATTGTCCGAGGCCGCCCGGCCTGGAAGGAAACGGAATGCGATCTCCGGCTCGTTCCGGACGGCAACAAAAAACACATGACCATCGTGGATAAATTCCGAGGCAAGCCATCCCTTACGCGCTTCGCGGTTCTGGGCGGCGCCGGCGGCTTCTCCCTGGTCGAGGCGCGCCCGGAAACCGGCAGAACGCACCAGATACGCGCGCACGCCGCCGCGCTGGGCTTTCCCATAGCCTGCGACGCGCTCTACGGATCGCCCGAGGCCGTGCTTCTTTCCGCCATCAAAAAGGGCTGGCGAGGCGACAAGCTCGAGGAAAGGCCGCTTCTTGCGCGCCTTGGGCTTCACGCCGCCGAAATCGCGCTGGCCAAGGAGGCTCTCGCGCCTCCGGGCGAAAGTTCCGACGGCCTTAGGTTCCGCGCGCCGGCGCCAAAGGACATGGCCGCGCTTATAAGCCAGATGGAAAAAGCCGCCGGATCGATTTTTATTCCCAATGGGGTGTATTAAGTTACAAAATATCGTTTGGGCTGTTTGTATATTAAGGGCAGTAGATATGAGGAGAGCCTATGTCAACTGCCACAAACATTATTCAGCGCAGGGATTTTGATCCCCTGTGGAGCAGGGCCCGCGAAATCGCGAGGCATTACGAGATAGCGGGGAACTGCGTTTCCTCGCTTGTAGGAGCGGATTACGTTTCAATGGAACTGTCAAAAAACCCCAAAAGCCTGCTTTTTTGCGGGCTGTGCAGGCGGTACTTAAAGGGCGATCCTGAAAGCCAGGCTCGCCACGCGCCGTGTTCCGAAATGCACAAAGGCGCGATAAAAGAAGCCTTAAAACAGGGGGGGGCGTACATCTACACTTGTCCCATGGGTTTTTACTTTTGGACCAGTCCGTTCTTTTCGATGGAACGTTTCGCCGGCGCGATAGTTTCCGGCGGCGCGCCGGCGCTGGAAAAGCGGAAGATCGCGGACAGGATGCACGAGCTTTACCTTGGCAAGGTTTCCCGCGAGGAAATCGCCGAGTATCTTGACGGCATTCCCCAAAGGAACTTTTCCGAGATCGAGGCGCTGGCCCAAATGCAGCTTCTCTGCGCCAGCCATGTTTCCCGCCGCGCCGGCCTGGCCGAGGGGCGAAGCGATTCGGTCGTCGGAGGGGCCGCCCGGGCGCCGGCGGCGGAGGAAAGCCTGGACGCGGCCCGCGCGGCGGAAAAGGAAAGGCTTCTTTTGGCCAACCTGCGCAGGGGGGACAGCGCCGAGGCGCAGACCATAGCGCGCGAGCTTCTGCAAGACATGCGCAAGTCGCTGGGCGAGGAGGACTGCATCGAGCCGCTGAAGCTGCGCGCGATGGAGATGGTCATCCTTCTTTCCAGGGCCGGCGCGAACGCGGAAAAAAGCGACGCGCTGGTGGAGACAAGCAGCCAGCATCTGAAGCGCATAAAGGATTCCAAATGCTCGCAGGAATTGATCCGGAACGTGGACGCGGCGGTGCAGCGCATGGCGGGAAAAATCTTCTCGTTTCAGGGCGTGCGCCACGCTTCCGCCCTGCGCAAGGCCGAGCGCTTTATCTGGGACAACTATACCCGGAAGGTCAGCCTGAAGGAAATCGCCCGGGTTTCGGGCCTTTCGCCGCCCTATTTCAGCACGATTTTCAAGGCGGAAATGGGCGAGAACCTGTCCGACTACATAAACCGCCTGCGCGTCGGGAGGGCCTCGGCGATGCTGCGCGACACGGACATGATGATAAGCCAAATATCGCAGGCCTGCGGCTTTGAGGATCAAAGCTGGTTCTCAAAGATTTTCAAGAATCACACGGGCGCAAGCCCTTGCAAGTATAGGAGGACGGTGGGTTCGCCCCCGTTAGATCAAAGTTTTAAGGAAAGGAAGGTGAAACAAATTTGAAAGAGATGGCTCAAAATCAAGAGGGCGCGTCCGACGAAGCGGCGCGCCACAACGAGGATTGGTTTTCAAGGCAGCGAAAGATCATTCCGGTTTACGCGCATTCCACCGGAAGCGGCGCCCAGCTGATCGACGGGGATTTAAAGCCGGTCGAATCGTACGGCGCATGCGAAACGTGTCGGGATATATGCAGGCACTGCAAGCTGGCGCCGACGAACAGTTCCTGCGGACGACGGCACGAGAGCGAAATCATCGAGTCGAGCCGGCAGGGCAGGCCGCGAATTTATCGCTGCGAGCTGGGCCTCGTTTTTTGGGTCGGCCCTATTTACAACAACGGGAATTTCGCCGCCGCGCTGAGGGGCTCCGGCTTCAGAGGCGCGAACGCCAAGAACGCGAAGGACTTTTGCGGCGAGAGCCTCGGCGCGGAGGATTTTTGCCGGCGAGTTTTGGCGCTTCCCCAAAACGACGAGGAAAGGACCGCCTCGCTCGCCGAAATGCTCCTCCTTTGCTGCGAGGCGCTGTCCATCGGCTCGGCCAACCAGCACGGAACGATCAGGCTCAGGTACGAGCAGCAGGCCGCTCTTTCGGCCATGGTCGAAAAGCTCAGGGAACAAAACAAGGAAGCGTCGGAGCCCCTGGGCTACCCCATAGACAAGGAACGGCAGCTTGTCTCGGCGCTGTGCCAGGGCGACAGGAAAGCGGCGGAAAACAGCCTTAACGAGATCTTGGCCGTTCTCGTCTACGACAAGAAGGACCGTTTTCATTACATCCAGCTGCGCGCCCTGGAGCTTGCCGTCCTTCTTAGCAGGGTTGGCACGAACTCGTCCAGCGCAACGGACGTCGAAAACAACACCCGATACCTGGATCAGGTTCAGGACGCCAAAGACATAGGCGAGCTTGCCGGCATTCTTCACGGCATAGTGGCGAACGTGGCCGAGCAAATATCGTCGTTCACCGGCCTTCCCCACGCGTCGGCCATGCGCAAGGCGGAAACCTTTATAAAGGAAAACCTTACGCGAAAGATAAGCCTGGGCGAGATCGCCAGGATAGCCGGCCTTTCCGCCCCGTATTTCAGCACCATCTTTAAGGAAGAAATGGGCGAAAACCTGTCTAGCTACGTGAACCGGCAAAGGGTGGAAAAGGCCGCCCGCCTGCTCATCGAGACCGACACGACGCTAAGCGAGATCGCCGCCATCTGCTGCTTTCAGGATCAAAGCTGGTTCTCAAAGATTTTCAAAACCTTCACCGGCGTAAGCCCGGGCAAGTACCGCCGGCAGGGAGGCACCGCCGGAGCGCTGCGCAGCGGCTACGCGGCGACCGGCTGACAGCGGGCGGCGGCGCCTTTGGGCGCCCCGCTCCAATGTTCTGGAATATTCAAATGACGGTATGCAGGTTTCGGTAATTCCTTGCCCGCAAGGAATTACCGAACGTTGCGATTTAGCAAAGCGAATATTCCGGAACACTAGCCCGCCCCAATCCCGATGCCCGCGCTCGCGAGGCTCGGCAACTCAGCCATTTTCGAGCGTGCCCGCAATCCAACTCCCCGCAATAAATCCTTGCAAAGAAAAGGAAGATCGTGTACAGTGAAAACGTGGACGCGCGTCCTTGCGCGTTCCCGAAGGAGGCCCGCCATGAGCGGAATCGCGCGTCTCGCGCAGGCAGTCGCTTTTGCCCTTGTCTTTCCATGCCTTGCGCTCGCTCAGGACGCGCAGGCATTTGAAGACGAAATAATGGCGATACGCGGCAGGCTGGCCGCCGGGGGCGCCCTTGCCTTCTTTCCGGAACTTGCGCGGCCGGCGGATCAGGCGGCCATCGCGGCGCTCGATCTGAGCGAGGCCGGGGACAGCCTGGGAGCGCGATCCATGGCGGAAAAATCGCTGGCGATGTTTCGCGCGCTGGACGCGGCCTTCGAAGCCTGGCAAGCGCGGGAGCGCCTGGCCCGCATGGACGCGACGGGCGCGGAAGGCTTCGTTCTCGCCGAGGATCTGCTTGAAGGCGCCGTGGCCGCCTACCTTGACGGGAATCTCGCGCTGGCTACGGAAGGCGCTCTGGCGGCGAGAGAGATGTACGGCCAAGCGATGCTGGACTTTTGGCTGGCCGAGGCGCAAAGCTCCGCGCTCATGGCGCAGGACGGGCGCATCGCGGCGCTGGAGGAAAAAGCCAACATCGCGGCCTCGGAGCTTTTCGCCAGGGCGACTTGGGCGCAGGACGACGCCTTTGACCTGCTGCACGGCGGGCTTTACAGGGAGGCCGCAGAGAAATTTTTCGAGGCCGAAGCCATGTACTTCGTGGCCATAGTCTCCACCGGCGAAAGAAGGCGGTATGCGGCGCAGGCGATTTGGGAAGCGCGCGCCAGGATTGAGGAAGCGGCAACCAGAGCCGCCATGCTGGCGGATTTTTTTAGAAACTGACGGAATAAGGAGAAAAAAGTGGCAACGAGAGTTTTTTCGGCGTTTTTGATAGCGGCGATGATCGCCATCCAGCCGATATCCGCCCAATCCGGCGTGATTATCCTGGACATGTCAAGCGCCACTGACGAGGAACTGGCCGCGGCGATGGACGCGGCGGCGGAGCTGGAATTTGTCATGCGTTCGGACTTCGACGATCCGGCCGAGGATCCGCAGCAGGAAGAGGCGGCCGATGAAATCGGGACCGAGGAGGAGATCGAGGCGGAGGAGAGCGAGGAAAGCGAGATCGACGCTCCCGACTACGCGCCGGGGCCTGAGCAGACAATGCCCGAAGATCCCATGCCCACGATCGAAGAGACAGCGATCGCCGAAAACGAATTTCTTGTCGAAAGCAGGCGCCTTGCCGCGCTCGCGGACGAGGCATTCGAAATGGGCGATTACGAGGCGGCTACCTTTTACGCGCAGGAAGCGAACCGCTACGCGCTGCTTTCCGACGCATATGTGGCAGGGCAAATGGAAGCGATGGCCGATGCAACCGAATTTTCCGACGGCCTGTGGCCCCTGCCGGCGACCTTTACCGTGCGCCCCTGGGCGATTTTCAGGGACAGCCTGTGGAGCATAGCCGGCCGCGCTGAAATCTACGGAAACCCGCTAAGATGGCCCGATCTGTTTCAAGCGAACAGGCACATTATGCCCGATCCTAACAACCCCAACCTGATTCTTCCGGGAATGGTTCTTGAAATCCCCAGCATCGATGGCGAGATTCGCCGGGGCGAGTGGCAAAGCGACCGAGCCTACGAAGAAAGGTAGCGCGACCAATAGCGGCTTTGAACGCCGCTATTGGCTGGCAGGCGGGACGACCCTTGAGTCCTGCAGGTAATAAAGAAGGGCGCTTCCCATAAGCGCGTGAACGTAGGGCGGGCGCCCCATGCCTCGCATCGCGTCCTCGATCGCCACCAATTCCGTCTCCACGTATTCGTCCGGATCAAATTCCGTGCGGCCCGTGTCGATAAGATTTTCGGCAAGAAAAACATGAGCCCTGTTTGACATTATCGCCGGGTTTGGACTAAGGGCGCCCAGCCTTCGAAGCGAACCGGGCCTATAGCCGGTTTCCTCGAGCATCTCGCGAGCGGCGGCCTGGGCGGGATCCTCCCCGCTCTCGCAAACCCCGCCCGGAAATTCAAGGGTCTGGCAGCCGGAGCCGTGGCGCCACTGCCGCGCCATAACGAACTTTTTTCCCTGCGCCGTTTCCAGGACCGGCACCACGATAACCCAGTCCGAAGCGTCAATGACCGTATAGGCTCGCAAGCCCGCCCGCGCGGATCTGCAATAGCTTTCGCGAATCGAGAAGATCGCGCAGTCAAAAACTTTTTTTCTGCCTTCCTCTTTCCAGGAAAATCCGTCTTCATCCATTGAACGATCCCGCCAAAACAAAAAGGCCCCAAGGCTCGCGCCAAGAGGCCTTCAAAACCGCATTCCCGCGCGAAAACCCGCGTCGGGGCCGATGCTTACGATCCCGTTAATCCGCTAAAGCGTTATTCCGCCGCGGCCGCTACTACGGCGGCGGCCGGCAGGGTCTTTTTCCCATGCTTGATAGCCGCCTTGCAGGGCTTGCAGACTTTTATTTTCTGCTCCCCGCCTTCCTCGTACAAGAGCTTTATGCGGCTCGCGCCGCAGAGAGGGCAAGTTCCCCTGCCCTTGGCAAATAGATCCTTGATTCCTTTGCCGCGATGCGCCTTTGACATATCCTACCCCTTCTCTTTTCCGGCCTTTTCGGCCTTTGTCTTCGTTGCTTTCGCTTCCTTCTTCTGGGCCTTCGCGTCCTTGTCCTCGGTTTCCAGCTTGTAGTCCACCAATTCCAGAAGCACGATCTGCGCCGCGTCCCCTCGCCTTTCTCCCAGCTTGAGGATTCTGGTGTAGCCTCCGGCGCGATCCTTCATCCTCGGCCCAATGTCGGTAAAGAGCTTAGCGACTATGCCCTCGTCGTACATGCGCCCGGAGGCGATGCGCCTGTTGTGAACGGAATCGACCTTGGCGCGGGTTATCAGCTTTTCCGCTGTACGGCGAACCTC
>WRAL01000026.1 GCA_009780285.1 Treponema sp. | reverse complement strand
GCATGCCCCGTATCGCGACGCAGGCTTCCTCGATAAGGCGCGCGATAAGGGAAACGCCTCGGGACATCGTTCGCGGCCCGGACTCAAGCGCCGGATCGTAGGCTATTCGCAGGCCGCTTTCCTCCACGCCCAAAGTGTCGCGCGCGATCTCCGCCCAGTCCGGGCGCGGGCCCAAGTCCGCCATGCCGGTCCTTATCTCAAGCGAGCCGTCCTTTTCCAGCGTAACCTCGACGGCGGCGGTCGCGGCGCCCTCCTCGGCGCGAAGGCCGGGGCCGCCCGCGCAGCCAAGCGCCATTCCGATTCCGCGCAGGGTCTCGCCGGGCGCGCGGGCCTGGGCTTCGTCGTCGCCGGCCCCGCGCCGTTCCCTTGCCTTCAGGCGCAAAAGCTCGCAGGCCGCCCATTTGCGCCCGTAGTCGCTCATGCGCCGCGCCGAGGCTATAAGCTCCCGCGCCTTCGCGCCTGCCTGCGCCGGAAGGCCGGGAAAAGACGCGCCGGGCTTGATAAGATTTTCAAGCCGCCACTGCGCCGGATCCATGCCCAGGCTTTCGGCTATGCGCGAGACGTGGCTTTCCAGCGCGAAGGCGCCCTGCGCCATGCCGAAGCCGGCGAAGCCCCCCCCGGGGGGGGTATTGGTTTTTATCGCGACGCCCCGAAAGCGAAGGCTCCGGCGCTCGTAAAGGCCAAGGCTTCCAAGGCGCAGGTGTTCAAGCATTTGCTCGGCGCCGGAATCAAGCGCGCCGGAATCAAGGCGCGCCTCTATTTCCGTGGCGACAAGCCGGCCGTTTTCGTCCAGCGCGCTGGAAAAGCAAAGGCGCGACCTCGCGCGCTTGGAGGAAAAAAGAAAGGCCTCTTTTTTTCCCGGCGCAAGGCGAGTCGGCCTGCCGGAAATCCAGGCGCCCAGCGCCGCCTGGCACGCGATCAGCGATGACTGCCAGAGCTTTCCGTCCAGGGCGGAATCCGAAGGGCAGGGGCGCAGTTCCACCTCGCTCGCGGCTATTCCAAGGGCGAGCGCCACCGATTCCCTTAAGGCGCGCGGCCATTGCGTCGCGGCGCAAATAACGACTTTTTTCGTCGCTTCCGGGGAAAGGCTTTCGGCATCCGCCTCATCCCCCCCGGGGGGGGATGATTCTATCCAGGCGACGGCGGCGCAAGGCTCGCAGTGCCAGTGATCCTGAAGTCCCGTCTCATGCTCGCTTTTTATTATGGCAACGCCGCCTGCGCCGCTGGCGGCGACGGCGGCGAAGTCCTCTTCCACGTTTCCCGTCGCCGTTTCCTTGGTCGCGAAAGCCTCGTCGTCGATGCCCAGAGGTTCCGCCTCCTCGCAAAGGATGTCGCAGTTTGCCGCGCATTCCTCCAGCGCGCCTAAATCGGGGCCTAAAAGCAGGGCCAGCGGCTCGCCTATGTAGGAAATCCCGCCGCCCGAAAGAAGCGGCGCGTCGATTTCCCAAAGCCTGTTTTCGCCGGGTATGTCGCGCGCCAGGATCAGTGAAACGCCTTCCGGCATTTTTTCCGGCTCTATCTCGATGGAGAGGAGCCTTCCCCGCGCCACGGGCGAGCGCAGGATAAAAACGTGAAGCATCTCCGGCAGGTACATGTCCGAGGCGAAGCGCGCGGTCTCCTTCATGCTAGGGCCAGACCTGCGCGCCGGAGCGGTTAAGGATCGTCGCCGCGCCTATGTCGCCGCGCCAGGTTCCCCACCACCAGCCGGCGTCCGCCTGAGCCAGCGTGTCGAAGGGAATGCGTATCGCGCCCAGGCGCGGGTTGTTGGCGAAGGCGGACATTCCTATGGTCGCCACGGAGGCTGGAATTTCAATGGCGCTAATAAGATTTCCGGCGAAGGCCCAGCCTCCTATGAACGAGACGGAGGGGGGGATTTCTATGGCCTCGATTTTATTGTCGGCGAAAGCGAAGGCGCCTACGCTTTCCACGCCGGCCGGAATTTCCACGCCGGAAAGAAGGTTGCCGGCGAAGGCCGAGGCGCCTATGTCCCTAAGCGAGTCGCTTAAAAGCGCGACGGAGATCCTGTTGCCGAAAAAGGCCGCGTTGCCCACGCGCCGCGCGCCCTCGGGGATTTCGGCTTTTTCGATAAGGTTGTTGATAAAGGCCGCGTCGCCGATTTCGGCGAGGCCAGCGGGGATGTCGACCTCGCGCAGGGCGTTGTCGGCGAAGGCCCAGTCGCCCAGGAATTCGAGGCCGCGCGGAAGGATCAGATCGGAAATGCGGTTTCCGCGAAAGGCGCCGGCTCCCAGGCGCGCCATTCCCTGCGGAAGGCTCAAGGCTTCAAGGCGGTTGCCGGCAAAGGCCCAGTCGCCTATCCATTCGATCCCCGGCTCCAGCGCGAGGCTTTCAAGGCCCCGGTTCGCGAAGGCCGCGCTTCCTATGCCCAGGATCCGCGCGCCGTCCGGGCGAAAGGCCGGCACGGCCACGGCGCGCTCCTCGCCGGAAAAGCCGGAAACCTCGAAGCCGCCATCGACGGCAACGAATTCAAGGGAGGAAAACGAGGCCACGGCCCGAGCCTCCTCGTACAGGCCGCAAAAGACGCAGGCAAGCCGCTCCTCGCCGCGCTCTTCCCAGCCGGGGGCGAGGGCCGTGATCCAAGCCATGCTGTGCGCGCAGTCCGCGTCTCCAAAGGAGCCGGCGGCTCCTTCCGCGCCCGGAGAGCCTGAGCATCCCAAAAGCGCGAGGGCGAGGAGGGCCGTCGCGGCGCGAAGGCCGGGAATTTTCGCAAGGCTCATTGGCGCATTATGCGCCGCGCCGGGGCCCGCGTCAAGGCGCGTTGACACAAATCGAAAAGCCGGTCACTATCTATGGGGCTATGTTCGGCAAGGCGCGGCGCGACTGCGAAAACAAGGCCAAAATGGAGGCATTATGAATATTTTCGAGGCTATTTTTCTTGGCGCCGTTCAGGGCCTTACCGAATTCCTGCCGGTCTCGTCAAGCGGGCATTTGGTCCTGGCGCGGGTAATCTTCGGCATAGACGCCGGGCCGATCCTTTTCGAGACGGCGGTGCATATAGGGACTCTGGCGGCGGTGATCGCGGCGCTGCGCCGCGAGATATGGGACATACTTAAAAACCTGGCGCAACCGGTAACGGCCTTTCTCGTCGTCGCGACGATTCCGGCCGTCGCGGCGGCGCTCCTGCTGCGCGGCTGGCTGGAAGGCGCCGCCGAATCCGGCAATTACCTTGGCTTCGCCTTTCTCGCCACGGCGGCGCTGCTTTCGGCGGCGGAGCTTATCTCGAGGCGCGCCGTCCGCCGCGCCGAGCTTCGCGGGCGCGAGGAAATGAGCTGGCGCGACGCGCTTGTTATCGGCGCCTGCCAGGCGCTGGCCGTGGTGCCCGGCGTTTCCCGCTCCGGCGCAACCCTGGCCGGGGCGCTCGCTCGCGGGCTTGGGCGCGACTTCGGCGCGCGCTTCGTCTTCCTGCTTTCAATCCCTATCATTTTAGGCGCCGGCCTTTTTCAGGCGGTGGAGCTTATGGCCGGAAGCGAATCCGCCGCCGAGGCGGCGCGCGCGGTGGGCTCGGGCGCGCTGGTCGCGGGAACGCTGTCCGCGGCGATCGTGGGCTTTTTCGCCGTGCGAATCATGCTTAAGATCGTCAGGGAAAAATCGCTTTGGGGCTTCGCCGTTTACACGGGGGCGCTGGGCGCCTTCGTTCTTTTGGACCGGTTCGCGCTGCGCATTTTCTTTTAGGCGGCTCTTGAAAAATCCCGGAAATAAGGCTAGGCTATAAGGGGGCGAGGGCGGGCTATTTACGGCGGGGCGGGGCTCCGTTTAGCGAGGCAGTTTTTTCGGAGAGGCTTGCATGTCGAAGTTGATCACGCGCATCGAGAAGGATTTTTTTCTCAAGATCCTTTACGACGAACGCGCGCCCCTTACGTACCGCAGGGACAGGGTCGAGCGCGAGTTCGTCATCGCCGAGCCTCCCAAGGACAGCCTTGTCCTAAAGGCGGAGGAGCCGCTAGGCGATCTCGCGGCTTCGGGCAAAATCGCGCTGACCTTCATCTGCCGTGGCGCGCCCATGCTTTTCGAAACCAGGGTGATCGAGGCCCGCAAGGACGAGCTCGTCTGCGCCATTCCCGAAAGCATACGCGGGGACTTGAGCCGAACACACCTTAGGGTGGCGCTCCCCCCGTGCGCGCGCGCGATGGTCTCGTTCCGAGGCGAGCGCTACAGCCTTCCGCTTCCCAGGCTTCGCCACTACCACGCGGCCGGCGGCGACGCTTCCGCCCTTCATGGCCTGAAGACTCGGGTGGAGTCCCTGGCGGCGGCCAACGACTACGGCTACAAGATGGCAATCTTCGTAAACGACTCAAGGCCGTCCTCCGTCGAGGAAAAGCTGCTGGCCCATACCGGCAAAACGCTCTTCATGCCGAAGACCGGGGTCGGCCTGCCCAAGACCGATCCCTACGGCCGAGGCAACAGAATCGTTACCGAGGACGTCTTCCGGCGCTATATCCTGGAGAGCGCCGGCTTGGAGGGACAGCCGGCGGAGCGGATCATCACGCGCTTCCTTCACGACAAGGCCGGCGGCGATGTCGTTTCCGACGCCTGGCTCCCCATACTTTTTCAGGAATACGTCGTGGGCTATATCCGCCTTTGGTCGGAGGACCGGGCTCGCCCTCCGCTGGACTACGCGACGCTCGACGCGTTGCAGGAATACGCGGAGGCGCTGGCCGAGATGCTTAAGGAAAAGGGGTATTTCGATCAGTCAAAGATGGAAAACGCGCCCTTTCGGGCCGTGGCGCGCGACATAAGCCTTTCCGGGCTGCTTTTTACCTGCCCGGACATGGATATTTCGACCAAATTCATGCCCGGCTGCGAGATTATCGTGACGGTGGCCACGGCGGATCGCAGCCTGGACATACAGGCCGCCGTTACCCGCCAGTACCGGGGCCCTTCGCCCTCGCTTTTCATCGCCTGCCAGTTCAAAAACATGAGCCGCGAGGAAACGCAGTACCTTTTCGAGCTTATCTACGCCAAGCCCTTCGAGGGCGCGGCGCCGCCGAGCTAGGCGCGCCAGGGAAAACAATCTTGTCATTGCTTCGCGCCGCCACCGCCGCCCCGAGCGGCGCGAAGCAATCCATAGCCAATCCGTCAGCGGATTGCCGCGTCGTCCTGCGGGCTCCTCGCGACTCCGGCCTTGATTCTTAATTAAAACTCCGTGTAACTCCGTGGTTGATTCTTCATTCAAATCGAAGAATTTCAAACCACGGAGTTGCACGGAGTTGCACGGAGGGAAGAGGATGCGGATTGAAGCCCCGCGCGAAGCGAAGCAATCCATAGCCAATCCGTCAGCGGATTGCCGCGTCGTCCTGCGGGCTCCTTGCAACTCCGGCCCTGATTCTTAATTAAAACTCCGTGTAACTCCGTGTCCTCCGTGGTTGATTCTTCATTCAAATCGAAGAATTTCAAACCACGGAGTTACACGGAGGGAAGAGGATGCGGATTGAAGCCCCGCGCGAAGCGAAGCAAGCTATTTGTCATATTGGCCAGCGGATTGCCTCGTCGTCCTGCGGGCTCCTCGCGACTCCGGCCCTGATTCTTAATTAAAACTCCGTGTAACTCCGTGTCCTCCGTGGTTGATTCTTCTTTCAAATCGAAGAATTTCAAACCACGGAGTTGCACGGAGTTACACGGAGGGAAGAGGATGTGGATTGAAGCCCCGAGCGGCGCGAAGCAATCCATAGCCAATCTTTCAGCGGATTGCCGCGTCGTCCTGCGGGCTCCTCGGGGTGCCGAAGGGCCGCGCCAGACGCCGCCGCGCCCTTGCAAATTCCGCGCTTTCGTGCTATACCTGCGCCAAGGAGAACGCCATGCCAACGCCGCACAATTCCGCAGAAAAAGGCCGGGTAGCCCGGACCGTGCTTATGCCGGGGGACCCGCTTCGCGCGAGGTTCATCGCCGAGACCTATCTTGAGAATCCGGTCGAGTTTAACCGCGTCCGGGGAATGCTCGGCTACACCGGCTCCTACAAGGGAAAGCCCGTGTCCGTCATGGGAAGCGGCATGGGAATGCCGTCCATCGGGATCTATTCCTACGAGCTTTTCGCCGAGTACGGCGTCGAGGCCATAATCAGGGTCGGATCCGCCGGCGGCTATAGCGAGGGCCTCAAGCTCTACGACGTTATCCTCGCCACCGAGGCCTACAGCGAGTCGTCCTTCGCGCGCTGCCAGGGCGGCTTTTCAGGCGATCGAATCGCGCCGGACGGGGAGCTTTGCGCGCGCCTGCGCGAGTCGGCGGCGCGCCTTGGCCATCCGGTCGTCGAGGGCGCGATTCATTCCAGCGACGTCTTTTACTACGCCGATCCGGCGCCGGGAGTCGAGCCTTACTGGAAAAAGGTTTCCCGCGAGCAGGGCTGCCTGGGCGTGGAAATGGAAAGCTTCGCGCTTTTTCACAACGCGCGCGCGACCGGCAAGAAGGCCGCCTGCCTCGTCACTGTTTCCGACATGATCGAGGGAGGGCAGGCGACCAGCGCCGACGAGCGCGAGCGCGGCCTTACCAGGATGATGGAAATCGCGCTGGGCGCCCTTTAAGCCGGAGGCCCGCGTGAGAATCATTTCATGGAACGTCAACGGCATACGCGCCGCCGAAAAGCACGGCTTTTCCCAATGGCTGGAACGCGAGAGCCCGGACGCGCTGTGCCTTAACGAGACGAAGGCCGAGCCGGCGCAGCTTCCCGCCGCGCTCGCGCTTCCCCGCGCCGGCGGCCAGGAGTATCACGGCTTTTGGGCCTGCGCGAAAAAGCGCGGGTATTCCGGCGTGGCGATTTTTTCCAAAAAGGCGCCGCTGGAAACGCGCTATTTCGGAATCCCCGAGTTCGACGACGAGGGCCGCGTGGCCATAGCCGAGTTCGAGGCCTTCACGCTCATCGCCGCGTACTTTCCCAACTCGCAGGACGGGGGAAAGCGCCTGGACTACAAGCTGGCCTTCTGCGGCGCGATGCTGAAGTTCTGCGACGATTTGGCGGCGCGCGGCCGGCATTTCGTTCTCTGCGGCGATTACAACATCGCTCACAGGCCCATCGATCTTGCGCGGCCCAAGCAGAACGAGAACAGCCCGGGGTATTTTCCCGAGGAGCGCGCCTGGATGAGCGAGTTCCTGGACGCCGGGCACGTGGACACTTTCCGGCATTTTAACCCCGAGCTCAAGGACAGCTACACCTGGTGGTCCTACCGATCCGAGGCGCGCGAGCGCAACGTGGGCTGGAGGATAGACTACCACTGCGTGGACGCGGCGTTTTTGCCCAAGGTAAAATCCTCGCTTATACGGCCGGACGTTCATGGATCGGATCATTGCCCGGTGGAAATAACCCTGGACCTAAAGGCCTAAGGGATTTAAATGATAATCAAGTACAACGCGCCGGCGATTCTTTCCTTCGCCTTTTTTTCCGTGGCGGTAATGGCCGTGACGAATTTTTTCTGGCCGACTCTGGTAATGGAATGGTTCGCCGCGCCTGCGCGCGGGCAGTTTTCCGCGACCGACGCGCGAAGCTGGGTTTCGCTTTTTTCCCATATCTCAGGCCACGCGGACTGGACGCATCTTTTTTCCAACTTCGCCATCATACTTTTGGTCGGGCCCATGCTGGAGGAAATTTACGGATCGCCGGTCATGCTTGTGATGATCCTCGCCACGGCCGCGGCGACGGGCGTTCTTAACGCGCTTTTTTTTCCCTCGCCCATGATCGGCGCCTCCAGCGTCGCCTTTATGCTTATCCTGCTCGCGTCCTTCACGAATTTCAGCAAGGGGGAAATTCCCCTTACCTTTATTTTGATTCTGGCGATGTACCTGGGCATAGAGATCGTGCGGTCCTTCGGGCCGGGCAGCGGCGTCGCGCATTTCGCGCATATAGCCGGCGGCTTTTGCGGCAGCCTTTTCGGTTTTTTCTTCCAGCCTAAAAAGCCCAAGCAGCGCTACTAGCGAGCGCAAGAGGAGGCCAGGCATGGCGCAGACCGACTATATAATGAGGATGATCGAGCAGTTCGCCGCGATTCTTGCGGCGATTATCTTTAAGAAGAGCGGCCAGGATTACGACTCGGCCTTGGAAAAAATAAACGAGGCCTACAACGGCCTTTTGCATCTGGATCCGGACGTGGCGCGGCTCCTTAGCGCGGAGCAGATTATCGCCGATCATACTTACAACAATATTCTTGACGGCGAAAGCATCGAGGTCGCCGCCTGCCTTTTGTTTCAGGAGGCGGACGTTCTTGAGCTGCGCGACGGAAAGAACGAGCTTTCACGCGATTATTATCAAAAAGCGCTGGCGCTCTTTCTTGCGCTCCTCGAACAAAAAAACGGCGACGGCAAGCATCGCGATTATGTGGAAAACAGTATCGTCAAGCTGGACAGCTACGAGATCGAAAGCGCCGCCCAGCGTAAAATTTACGAATATTTTTTGCAAAACGAAAAATACGGAAAGGCCGAGGACAGGCTGTACTATTTGCTGGAGTCAGGCGATCCCGGCATAAAGGACGAGCTTTCCGCTTTTTACGCGGCATTGCTCGAAAAGGACGATCTTGCGCTGGAGAAGGGCAATTTGCCCAGAAGCGAGATTGAAGAGGGGCGACTCAGGCTTTTGACCTGAGGCCTTTGATCGGTGGCGCGGAGCGCCGATGCCCCCTGCGGCCCCGCCGCGCGCGGGACCTCGGGCTGGGCAACCACGCGTGGAGTTTTGCTAAGCAAAACTCCGAGGCCAAGTCGCCTGCGGCGACTTGGCCCACCCTCGGCGCCCGTATGTCCACATTTGCGCCTATGGCTACCTTGGTTAGGACATTCCATGCAAATGCGTTCAACTGCAAATGTGGCGGAGCAAAATACCGCAGAGGGCGTAAGCCCGAACGGTGTTTTGCGGAACCCAAAAATGCCGAATAGGCATTATAGTATTATTGCGGCAAAAAATGCATCGCAAAAGTTGGCTGTGTTCCCATTACCGTTCCATAATATCTGAAAAAGCCGTTCGCCGTTTGAAAATATACCTGGCCATATCGAGTAGTGCCAGAGTTTAGGTCAAGCACGGAGGTGGCATTGTTATACGTATGAGTGCCACTGCCTACGGACGCGCCATTTTCAGTTATGCTCCATCCGGATGTCGTTATTGTCAACGTCATGGTCAAGGGAAACCCAAAAAGGGTCGAGTCCGGGCCGTAGACCCAAGTGCCCAAAAAACTGCCGGGAACCTCGACGCCGCTGCCGTTGCCGCCGCCGCCGCCGACGGCATCCCACTTTGCGAACAGCGTGATGCTGGAAGTCGGGGAAAACGCCGAGCCGGAAGAATATGTCGTTCCGGTTCCGGAACTGTTAGTGTTCCAGCCAGCAAAAACATGTCCGCTTTTTGTAAGGCTGTCTCCGTAATGCAAATATGCATATCCTCCAAAATTAACGATTTGGTCCTCAAGTTCCCACGATGAATTCCCTCCGTTCAGATCGTAGGCGATTCTGCGCTCCACGTATAATTCCACAAAACCGGGAGGAGCATCCAGACTAATATGACTCCAGATGACATGATTTAAGGACGAATCAAGGTTGGGATGAGGACCTATGCCGATGAAATAATTAAGAACATTATCGGAAGAACGGGATGCGGCCACCGCCTTGAAGGGACCAAGCACAGGCGATGTTTGAAACGGGGCTATATGGACGGGAATACGCCTTCCTCTGTAGTTCGAAGGGTCATCAATGCCCGAGACAAAAATTTCCGTTATTGTTCGGTGGGTATTGTTGGTTAATGTGAAACTGATGTCAGTGCTTTCCCACGGCTCGCGGTCATCATTACCACCGCAGGCAACAATTGCCACGGCCGACATTGCCAATGCCATTATTTTTCCGGCAAAGCCAATAGCGCATAAACGGTTGCTTTTTTTCATCTTAACGATTCTCCAAATAATGTTTTCGCCCGCCCATACGGGCGGACTCCGGCAGGCTGCCGGTACGCGTGCGGGAAAATATGGCCGGTGGTTTATGAATTACATGCCCGGGGCAGGGCTTGACAGGAATCT
>WRAL01000025.1 GCA_009780285.1 Treponema sp. | reverse complement strand
GGGAGCTTGCCATGATCGTGTCCCAGGGGAACAAAAGCGTCTTTCCCTCGGCCGAAACGAACAGCAGCGCGTCTCCCGGCTGGCCGGAAAGCCAGCGCAGGCTGGAATCGCGGCGCGGCTCGAAGTCGTCGAACATGGCCATGAAAACGCCCTCGCGCCTCATCCATTCGGCCATTTTTTTCACTCTTTCCTTGTAAACGCTCATAGCAAGCTTCCTCCTCCGTCCTGCTCGGCGGCGAAGGCTTCCCTCGCCACCGCCAAAATAGTTTTTATCTCCTCGTCGCCTATCCAGTGATGGGTGACGAAACGGAACACCCCGTGTTCCGGCGGGTTTATTCGCACCCCGCGCTTGAAAAAGGCCTTTACCACGTTCGACGCGGCGATCGGCCGGAGCGCGCAGGGGTGCGAGAAAAACACCATGTTGATCTCCGGTTCCCACAAAAGCCGCGCGCCGTCGATTTCGGCGATCCCCCGCGCGAGCGCCTTGGCCCGCGCGTGATCCTCGGCCAAAAGCGGCGCGTGGTTTTTAAGCGCGACGATGCCGGCGGCGGCTATGATGCCGGCCTGCCGCATTCCGCCGCCCATTATCTTGCGCTTAAGGAGGGCCGCCTCGATAAAGTCCTTGGGCCCGGCCAGAAGCGATCCGACCGGCGCGCAAAGGCCCTTGGAAAGGCAGACCATCACCGAGTCGGCGCGCGAGGCTATCTCGTCCGCGTCGCAGCCCAGCGCCGCCGCCGCGTTGAAAATCCGCGCGCCGTCCAGATGCACGGGCACTTCCCACTTGGCGGCGATCTCGCATATCGCGTCCATGCTTTGAAGGCTTGCCGCCCGCCCCGAGGAATGCGCGTTTTCAAGGCAGATAAGCGAGGTCGCCGGCGCGTGAAGGTCCTGCCGCCTAAGCCTTTTCGCGATCTCCTGCGGGTCGGGAATTCCCTCGGGGTCCGGGGCGCAGCGGGTTTGAACGCCGGCGATCACCGCGGCGCCGCCGGCCTCGTGCTCCACGATGTGGCAGCTTTCGCCCATTATCGCCTCGCTTCCCCTGGGGCACCAGGCGAAAAGCGCGAGCTGGTTGCCGAAAGTCCCGGAAGGCACGAACAGCGCCGCTTCCTTGCCGAGCATCCTCGCGCCCAGCTCCTCAAGAGCGTTTACCGTGGGATCGTCCCCGTAAACGTCGTCGCCGACCTCCGCGCCAGCCATTGCCTCGCGCATCTCTTCGGTCGGAACGGTTACCGTGTCGCTGCGTATATCTATCATAATGCTTGCGACGATTATGGCGCAAAAGCCGGCGACGCGCAAGGCGATTCGAAAGGAGGGCCACGGAAATCAATTTTCAGCCAAGCCGAAGAATTTTTAACCACGGAGGGCACGGAGGGAGAGCGAGCATTGTCGCGCGGCGCGCCCGCAAGGGGATTTCTTCCTTGCAACTTCTCTGTACCCCGCGCGGCTCTGCGGTAATTGCGAAAGTTTGATTTCCGCGGAAGCGCGCCTAGTCTACAGGTTGAGCCGTATCGCCACGCCCTCAAGCCTGATTCGGCCGGTGGACTCGTCCTGCACGATGCGGCCAAGCACCTCGATGGCGCTGTCCGGCGTGGGAACGGCGCCCTGGAAATACACCGGAACCATTCCCTCGACTATTCTTGGCGCGTCGGCGCCCAAAAGGAAGTCGAAGTTGGTGCCTTCCTCGGTTATGGAGGCGTTGGCGGCGACTCCGCGCCAGATCACGTGGACGCCTTTGTACAAAGCCGGCTCCTGCCAGGCCGCGGCGTAGCTTACGTTGTCCTCGCGCCGGTAGGTGTCGAAGCCTGGGGTCTCAAGCAGGGAAAGCATGAGAAGCGCCCTGTTTACAAGGCCCTCGGAGGCGTTGGACTCGACGATGCGGTTAAGCTGCAGGCGCGCGGCCTCGTCGCGGCGGTCGGAAAAGAGGGAAAGCGCGCGCTCGTAGGTGGCGATGGCCTCGCCGGGGCTTAGGGAAAGGCCGCCTTCCTGCGCCTCGCCCAAGGGCGAAATCCTGTCGCTCCAGGCCAGGACGAGTTCCGCAGGGATTTCCCTGTCCCCGCGCTGCCGCAAAAGGCCGGAAACAAGGCCGGTTCGCGCCTCCACTATCCCTGCGCCCAGCGCAAGGAAGGCGATGACGGAGCCGGCGACTATGGCAAAGGAGCGCGGCGAAGGGCCCGTAAAGGGAATGGGCGGGAAAAGCCCGCGCAGGGGGCCCGACTCCAGCCAGGCCGGGAAATCGTCGGAGCCGGCGCGGCGGCGGATCATCCGCAGCGCGCGCTTCGCCTTGCGGCAGGAGCCGTCTATGTCCAGCGCGTCCAGGTAGAAATCCACGGCGCGGGTAGTGTCGCCTCGGCGAAGGTACAGCGCCGCCAGGCCAAGAAGCGCCCGCGCGTCGCGGGGCTTTATCTCGTGCGCGAGTCTAAGGTACGTAAGCGCGCTGCCGAATTCGCCGGCGCGCAGGCATACGGCTCCCAGAAGGTAGAAGTAGACAAAAGATCTTTCGTAGCGGGTAACCTCCGGCTGAAGGACGCCCAGCGCCTCCCTGTGCCTGCCCGCGCGCGCAAGCCTGCTTGCCTTCGCAAGAATTGGATCGAGCCTCATATATGTAGCGTATTGTACCGGATCGCGCGGTCTTTTGCAAACGCGCCGTAGGAGGCGAGCCGTCGGCTCGCCTCCTACGGCGCGACGCCCCGAGACACGGCCGCCACGAGCAGGCTGAACATGACCGCGAGCGCAGCCAAAAGCGCGAAAAAAAAGTACAGGAAAATGCGGCGCAGGCATTTGGACAGAGGCGCGCGCCCAAGGGCCCGCGCCGCGAAGCCCAGCGCCACTACGGAAAGCGCGAAAAGCGCGAAGGCCGAATAGCGCAGAAGCGCCAGGAACATAAGCAAAAGCGGATCCGGGGCGCCCGGATCGGCCATGCCGCCGGCTGCGAAAAGGCCGAAAAACACGAGCGTAAGAGCCAGCGCGTAGCGCGAGCCGTGCCTTAAAAAGGCCGGGACTATATGCGCGGCGGCTCCGGGCAATGCGGGAGTTTCCTTCAGGTTGTCGGTGGAGCTTTCCATGCAAACCGCCCGCTTTAGCGCATGTTCTCGGGCCTAATGCTTGAAATGCCTGGCGCCGGTGAAGGCCATCGCGATTCCAAGCCTGTCGCAGGCCTCTATCGAAAGGCGGTCGTTCATCGAGCCGCCGGGCTGGACTATGGCCCTGATTCCGGCTTCGGCGGCGGCTTGGACCACGTCGGGGAAGGGGAAGAACGCGTCCGATGCGAGGACTCGCGCCGGCTCGCCGTTTTTCCAGGCCGAGGATTCGGCGGCAAGCGCGAACGCGCTCCGTTCGAGCGCCTGCCTTGCCGCCCAGATCCTGTTCGTCTGCCCGGCGTCGATTCCCGTGGCCGCCTGATCCTTCACTATCACTATAGCGTTGGACTTGGCGAACGTCGCCGCCCTCATGCCGAAGATCATGTCTCGCGCCTCCTCGGCGCTGGGCGCGGCCTTGGTTACGACCTCCCACTTGTCCAGAAGGACGCGATCGCTTTGCTGGGCAAGAAGGCCGCCGTCCACGGAAACAAGCTCAAGCGGATCCTCAGGCGCCTTGGAAAGCCGCATCACCCGCAGGTTTTTCTTGCGGGACAGGATTTCCAAAGCCTCCTCGTCGAATCCCGGCGCGGCGACGATTTCCAGGAACAGTTCGCCGAGAAGAGCGGCCAGGCGCGCGTCCACGGCGGCGTTGCAGGCGACGATGCCGCCGAAAATCGACACCGGATCGCAGGCGAAGGTTTTTTGGTAGGCCTCAAGAAGGCTATCGCCCAGCGCTATGCCGCAGGGGGTGTTGTGCTTGACGGCGACGCAGCAGAACTCGCCGCTGCCGGCGGCGACGCCGCCGCCAGCGGTGTCGGCGAAAGCCTCGGGGACCAGGCGCCGCGCCTCGGCCTCGCCAAAGGGCTGCGCGTTTCCGGCCTTGGACTTAAGGCCGAAGGCGCAGGCCGCTTTCCAGGCCAGATCCAGGTCGCGGATATTGTTGTAGCCAAGCTCCTTGCCGTTAAGCTGTTCCATGCCTTCGAAGGCGCCGGGCATGTCGGCGCGAAGGTACAGCGCGGCGGACTGGCCGGGGTTTTCGCCGTAGCGCAGGCCTGCGCTTTTTTTGTAGGGCGCGCTTAGGTATTCCGGGTATTCCTCGTCCAGGAGGTAGCGCGAGATCGCCGCGTCGTAGGCGGAGGTAAGGTTGAAGGCCTTGCCGGCGAGCCTTTTTCTAAGCGCCTCGGGGACGTTCCCCGATTCAAGCGCGGCCAGCGTCTCGCCGTAGTCAGCCGGATCGGAAAGGACGATGACGTCGGCGAAATTTTTGGCCGCCGATCGCAGCATGGAGGGCCCGCCTATGTCGATAAACTCTATGGTTTCGGCCTGGGGAAGGCCGGCCCGCGATTTTTCGAAAAAAGGATAGAGGTTTACGCAGACCAGATCGATGGCGCCGATTTCCAGGCTTTGAAGCGCCTGCGCGTGGCTTTCCTCGCCTCGGCGCGCGAGAATGCCGCCGTGGATCTTTGGGTGCAGGGTTTTTACCCGGCCGTCAAAGCATTCGGGGAATCCGGTAATTTCCGAAACGTCCAGGACCGGGATTCCCTTTTCGCGAAAATGCGCGGCCGTTCCCCCGGTGGAAACGATCTCCCAGCCCATTTCGCTCAGGCGGGACGCGAGCGCCGAAACGCCGTCCTTGTAAAAAACGCTGATAAGCGCGCGCTTTTTCATTGGCTTCTCCTTCCCTGTTATACGCCGCCGGGGCGAGGGCAGTCAAGGCCGCCGCGAACGAGGGCGTCAATTCTCGTTTTAACCACAAGGCGAACTAAGAATCAAAACTCCGTGTACTCCGTGTAACTCCGTGGTTGATTCTTCATTCACCCACCCCTGGAGTTTTGGCAACGCCAAAACTCCGAGTCAATCTGCCGTAGGCAGATTGTCCAATCACGGAGGGCACGGAGTTTCACGGAGTAAAGAGAGGAACGCGTCTTCAGCCAAACTGGCATTGATGCGCTTACATGAAGGTATTACGAAACTCGCAAGGGCAAGATGCCTGTCTTGGACTGAAGTTTCCCCCTCCGAGCGCGCCGGTATCTTGAAACTAGGAATTGCCGGAACGTCGTCGCCGTGGAGCCGACGGCTTGAATCAAAAGGCCCCGGCGCGTACAATGCGCCATGCGGGAACAAATTGCGGCATCGCAGGCGGCGCGCTCGCGGCGGGCGCCCTCATGAACAAGCGCATTCTTAGGGCCGACCTTCTTCTGCTTCTTACCGCCGGGATCTGGGGCTTCGGCTTCGTCGCCCAGCGTTCCGGGATGGAGCATACCGGCCCCTTGGCCTACAACGGCATTCGCTTTCTTATCGGCGCCTTTTCCCTTCTGCCCTTGATCCTTATCGGAAAGCGCCGCGCCGGATTCCGGGCCCTTTTCTCGAAAGGAAACATGCTTTTTTCGCTGGCCGCCGGCTCCTGCGTCTTCGTCGCCACGGTTCTTCAGCAGCTTGGGATAATGGTTACGACCGCCGGCAGCGCCGGCTTTATCACCGGCTTTTACGTCGTGCTGACGCCGATTTTCGCCATTTTCCTGGGCCAAAAAACCGGCCGCGCCACCTGGCTCGGGGCGGCCTTCGCCATCGCCGGCCTGTACTTTATCGCCGTGGCCGATCGCATAGGCGCGCTGAACCCCGGCGACATCCTCGTTCTGGCCAGCGCCGCGTTCTGGGCCGTCCACGTCCTTTTGATCGACCGCCTTCTTTCGCGCGGCGCCGACGCGATCCTGCTTTCATGCGGGCAGTTCGTCGTCTGCGCGGCGCTGATGCTCGCCTGCGCCTTCGTCGTGGAGCCGGCCCTGCGTCCCTTCGTCGCCGCCTTCAGCCCGGCGCTTCTCGATTCCGGCGCCTTTGGCTGGCTGCCTTTCCCCGAGCTTCTTTCCGGCCTCGCATCCGGGAGCGTCGCCTTTCCCGCCCAGGCGCTTATTCCCATTCTTTACGGCGGGATCTGTTCCGTGGGCATCGCCTACACGCTGCAGGTGGTGGCGCAGAAGGACGCGCCGCCGGCCCATGCCACGATCATACTGTGCTTCGAGGGCTCCTTCGCCGCGCTGGGCGGCTTTTTGATTCTGTCCGAGGAATTCGGCCCGCGCGCCCTGGCCGGCTTTTCGCTTATGCTCGCCGGGATGCTGGTAAGCCAATGGGCCCTGATAGCCGGCAAAAAAAGGAAGGGCTAGCGTTCCGGAATATTCGGTTTGCTAAATCGCAATGTTCGATAGTTCCTTGCCGGGCAAGGAATTACCTCAACCTGCATATCGTCATTTGAATATTCCGGAACAATAGGGAAACGCTGGTTAAATCCCCATAGGATTTGATCGGCGCTTCCCTAGGCGCGTCGGGCGCCCCTTTATTCCGGCTTCATCACCTGCATCGGCGGCCTTCCCCCCTCAGGGCTGTTTTCCTGCGCGTTGCTCTGGCCGGTTTGTCCAACATAATCCGATCCCCAGGCCCAGAGCTTGCCGTCGTACTCCACGGCGGAGCTGTTCCAGCCTCCCGCGTTAAGAAACATCCACGAGGTTGTTTCCAGCTCTATGCCGCTGCCGGAGGGCTGGAACAGTTCCGGCGCCCTGCGGGTGCCCGCCTCGTTTCCCGAGCCGGCGACCTGGCTGTAATTGTTCCAGCCCCATGTATAAAGCTTGCCGTCTCCCTCGGGAACTCCCAGCGTGTGATGATTGCCCACCGCCAAGTATTGCCATCTGTGGCTTCCGGCAACCTCGGCTATTCCAAGGGGGCCATCGGAACCGCTGCCCTGGCCAAGCTGCCCCCGCTGATTGCGTCCCCAGGAATACGCTCGGCCGTCCTCGCTCAGCGCTATCGTAAAGTGCTCTCCGGCGTGGGCGTCTTTCCACCTTGTCACTCCGGCATGGGTTATTTCTACCGGCGTTGCTATGATTGCCTCGGATACGCTCGGGCTGACCTGCCTGTGCTCATTGTCGCCCCAGGCCCAAAGGCTGCCGTCCTCCCTTACCGCCACCGCGTGGGAGGCGGTCGCGGATACGGATTTGAAGCGCCAGCCGGCGCCTTGCCCGATCTGGGCCGCGCTTCCGACCGGGGTCGGAGCGCTCGCGATATGGCCGGCGGCCGCTCCCGTTCCAAGCTCCCCCAGGCTGTTGCCTCCCCATGAGTAAAGCGCGCCATCCGCGCGTATTCCATAGGACGCGTAGGCGCCGCCGGTCGCGAGAATCCAGTCCTGCTCCGTTCCAAGCTGCCTCGGCGTTAGCTGCCGCGAGTTTTGGCCGTTCGCCAGGGCGTTTCCCAATCCCAGCCTGTGGAAATTGTTGCTTCCCCAAACCCAAAGGGTTCCGCCATCCTTTTTGACGTCCCTGTCTTCCACGGCCCGTATTCCCAGGCTGTGCTCTAGCCCTCCGCCTATGCTATGCCAGTCGGAGTCCGTCCCGATCCGCTGCGGCCCCAGGGCGTAGGGACTAAGGGCGCCAATGCCAATCTGTCCATTGTCGTTGCGGCCCCAGCCCCAAAGCTCGCCGTTCCAGGTGATTCCGAAGGTGCTGTCCTGGATGGAGCTTACGATCCGCCATTCTCCCACCTGCCTTGTGCCCTTTACGGGCAGAATCGCGATCGCGGGGCCAACTCCCGGGTATCTGCTCGTGACTATCGCCGTAAGCTCGCCGTCCGCCTCAAGGACATTCAAAGGGGCCCCGGCGGGCTCGTTCGGGTGCACGTTGACTCGGAGCGTGTGGCCCCTTCCGGTCTGGGTAGTGGCGCGGTTAGTGGCGCCTATGACCTTCCACTCTATGTTCCGAAGGGCATTGGTGGCGTTTTGCTGGGACCCGCCGGGGGCGGCTCTCGCCCTTAGGGATGTCAGGCCCGAGCTTCCTCGCGGGGTGTCGCGCCCATGCCATTCTATAAACAGCTGGACGACGGGCGTTTGCCATATCGCGAAAACGGAGTCCGGAAAGTCCTCCGCGCTTTGTATGACCTGGGCATCCCTGTACGTGGGACTGTTCGCCGGCGCGTCGGGGCTTTGGTCCCAGCCGTTCATCGAAAGGCTGCCCTTTTCGAAAATGCCGGACGGAAGGGCGAAGGGCCTTTCAAGCGGCGCGCCCCATTTCCGGTCCTCGCCTGTTATCCTGGGATCGTCGTTGCCTTTGAAGGTTATGTACTTTAATTTGTCCGGGCTAAGCCAGACCGCGTGCAGCGTTACGTCCCCGGTTTGCCTGCCGGAGCCGGGATAGGCGGCTCCGGGCATGAAGACGAGGCCGGAGTCCCTGTCGAGGCTCCAGCCCGCGAAAACCGAGTTAACGGAGGTTCCGCCCGAGGCGTCCTGGTTTACGGCGCCGTCGAGCTTTGGCAGCGAGATGCGCCCGGTTGAGCCCACCGGCATCGGATCCTGGGCCCTGTCCGCGTAAGTGACAAAGGAAACGATGATTGCGGGCCTCGGCCCTTTGTCGTCGCCGCAGGAGATCGCGGCGCCGGCGGCAAGCGCGGCCAGCGCGACTAGGGGAAAAATCCGCGTCGAAGAACTGAAAAGACGTTTTGGGCTAAGCATAATCCCTCCTTATACAAGCACGGATGAAACGCGCCTCGTTAGGAAAGCGCGCGTATAATCTGATCTTCGTTCATCCTATCTCCATTGTCAAGAATTCCAAAAGCCTCCTCAATCCCCCCCAAAGACGCGCGCCGCGCCGCTTGCCGGCCTTGGATTTTCGCGCTAGTATCGGGGGCGAATGGAAAAATTCGCCGACGAGGTTGTTATCGAGGTTTGCTCCGGTTCAGGCGGCAATGGCTGCGTTGCCTTTCGCAGGGAAAAGTACGTCCCCATGGGCGGGCCTTCCGGCGGGGACGGCGGCAGGGGCGGGGACGTGGTGTTCACGGTGCGGCGCAACCTGCGCACCCTCGCGCATTTGCGGGGCCGCAGCGCCTTCAAGGCCGAAAACGGGCGCGACGGCGAGGGCTCCTGCCGAAACGGCCGCGGCGGCGCCGATCTCGTTATCCCCATCCCGCCGGGAGTCATGCTCAGCGACGCGCAGAGCGGAAGGCTCGTGCGGGATTTTTCGCGCGGGGCGCAGGCCGACTATGTTTTCGCCAAGGGCGGGAACGGCGGCTGGGGAAACGCGCGCTTCAAATCTTCCATTAACCAGGCGCCGCGCAGGGCCTTGCCCGGCCAGTCCGGCAAGGGCGCGCTCCTTAAGGTGGAGCTGCGCGTCATAGCCGACATCGGGCTTGTGGGCTTTCCCAACGCCGGAAAGTCGAGCCTCTTGGACCGCTTTACCAACGCGCGCCCCAAAATCGCGCCCTATCCCTTTACCACCAAGATTCCCAACCTGGGCGTTCTTTCCGTCGCGCGAGCCGCTGACGGCGAGGGCAGGGACGTGGTGATAGCCGACATCCCCGGCCTTATCGAGGGCGCCTCCGCGGGCGCCGGCCTGGGCCTGCGCTTTCTCAAGCATATATCGCGGGCCGCGGCGCTGGCCTTTTTGATCGACCTTTCCGACGATGGCTACCTTGGCGCCTTCGACGCGCTGTTGGCCGAGCTTTCCGCCTTTTCGCCCGAGCTCGCCCGGAAAAGGCGCATCGTCCTGGGGACGAAGACCGATCTGCCTGAAACCGAGGGCCGGCTCGCGCTCCTTGGCGAAAGGCTTTCAGGCGAAAGCGTTTTCGGCCTGTCGGTTTTTTCCGGCGACGGCGTCGAAAGGCTCGCGCAGGACTTTTTGCGCCTTGCCGAGGAAGGCGACGCAGGCGCGCCCGATCTTGAAATCGAGGGCGAGGACGAGGCCTTGGAGGAAGGGGAGTGAGGCTCGCGATCATGGGCGGCAGCTTCAACCCCATTCACGTGGGGCATCTTGCCGTGGCGGACGCGGCGCTCTGCGAGCTTGGCTACGACCGGGTGGCGCTGGTGCCGGCGAACCGCTCGCCCTTTAAGCCGGAGGCGCGCGCCGAGGAAAGCGCCCGCGCGCGCCTGGAAATGATAGCCGCCTCGATAGCCGGGGATCCGCGCCTCGCGCTTGACGACTGCGAGATTCGGCGCGGCGGCGCCTCCTATACCGTGGACACGCTTTCCGACATGATCCGCCGCTACGCGCCTGAGGGAAAGCCGGCGTTGATCATAGGCGAGGATTTGGCGGCCGGCTTT
>WRAL01000024.1 GCA_009780285.1 Treponema sp. | reverse complement strand
GCCAATTCGCGTACAACCGGGGCCGCAAGGGATCCTGGCTTCTTCAGGTTATACGCGAGGGCGTGGCCGACGCGAGAAAATCCTGCGAGCTTTACCTTGACATGAACAGCCAGGAAGCGCGCATCGACGACATGATGGTCGAGGTAAGGTCGCGCGCGGCCTATTGGACTATTTTCAGCGGCTTCGCCCTCTCCGTTTTGGCCGGGATCGCCTTCGGCAACCCTTGGGACGGCTGGCTGAGCGGGCTTCTCGCCGGCGTTTTCGTGACCTTCGCCCTGCTCGCCATAATCCCGGAATTTGTCTGCTCCATCGTCGAGGCAAGGCTGAGAAAAAGGCTTGGCATTGGTCAGCCCAAGGCCGCTCGCCGCGTCGCCAAGGCCGTTAAAATGAAAGGCGATATTTTTAAGTACCAAAAAGTCTCCATGCAGCACCAGCGCGGCTTTGCCGAAATGAAAAGGCGGAGCCGGCGCTAGCCCCGGCCAGGTTGCAATCATCCGCGTTATGCACTAAATTTAAGGTAGGCATAGGCTTTAAAGGAGCTCGATCCGCCGTAAATTTTGATTCAAGAGGCATGTTACAATGTTCAGAGGCGATCTGACCACGCGCGTCCAGCGCATTCTTTCAAGGGAAGCGCAGGAAGAGGCGCGAGCCTTCAATTCGGACCAAATTCTGCCGGAACATGTCGTCATGGCGATTTTGCGGGAGGAAGGCTGCGCGGCTTGCAAGGCGCTGGCCTTTCTCTGCGTCGATATAAAGGAATTTAAGCGGGCGCTGGAAGATTCCGTGCCGCGCATCCCCGGCAAGCGTTCGTCCGACGACGTTCCGCCGGCAGTACGGACCAAAAACATGCTGGACCTGCCGCCGGCGAGGCCGGCGCGATGCGCAGCGCCTTCCTTGGCACGGAGCACCTTCTTATCGCCGCCATGAGCGAGCAGGATTCCAGCGCGCAGTCCTTCCTTAGCTCGAAAGCCGTCGATGTTGGCATGATGCGCCTTGTCGCGCAGACGGTCTTTAGGGGCCCGACGCTCTCCGGCGCGGAAGGCCAGACGCCGAATGTCCCTTCGTATTTTCATCGAAGCTCCTCCGCGAAACAGGCGCTTCGATGCGAGGCGGCCCTTCCCCGCGAGCCGGGCCTTCCGCGCGAGGCGGCCGGCGGCGGCCTTTCCGAAAAGCCGCGCGTCAGGCTGGCCTCGTATCCGGTGCTTACTCCCACGCTTGACAGTTTTTCCCGCGACATGACGGCGATGGCAAGGGCCGGCAAGCTCGATCCGGTGGTCGGAAGGCAGCGCGAGATGGAGCGTATCGTGCGCATACTCGTTAGACGGACCAAAAGCAGCCCGGTGCTGGTGGGCGAGCCCGGCGTGGGGAAAACGGCCATAGTCGAGGGCCTTGCGCAGTTCCTTGTCTCAAACGGCGCGCCGGAAGCGCTTTTCGGCAAGCGCCTGCTCTCGCTGGACATCGGAGCCATAGTCGCCGGCACGAAATACCGGGGCGAGTTTGAGGAAAGGCTAAAAAAGATCACCAGGGAAATCGTCCAGTCGGGAAACGTAATTCTTTTTATCGATGAGATTCATTCGATAATCGGGGCGGGCGGCGCCGAGGGCACGATAGACGCGGCGAGCATGCTCAAGCCCGGGCTTGCGCGCGGCGACATACAGTGCGTGGGCGCCACCACCCTCGCCGAATACCGCAAGCATTTCGAGAAGGACGGGGCGCTCGAACGCCGTTTCCAAACCGTATTGGTCGAGGAGCCAAGCCAGGAAGAAACCGTCGAGATTATGCGCGGCATACAAAAAAAATACGAGGATCATCATAACGTTTCGTACACGGACGGAGTGCTGCGCCTTGCGGCGAAGCTGTCCGCGCGTTTTATTTCCGGCCGCTTTATGCCGGACAAGGCAATCGACGTTATGGACGAGGCCGGCGCCTTGCGCAGGCTGGACGGCAATTCCGGGCCGCCCGAAATTGCCGGCATGGAAAAAGAAATCGTAGAACTTGTGGAGGAAAAGAACGCGCTGGTCGGCGAGCAGGATTACGAGCGCGCGGCGGTGATCCGAGACAAGGTGCGCGCGCTGCGTTCCAGAATGGAAGGCGCTCGCGCCGCCTGGGAACGCGCCTACACCAGGGAAAGAGTCCCCGTGGAGGAGGCCGACGTTCGCCGGGTGGTTTCGCAGGCCACCGGCATCCCGCTTACCCATCTTGAGGAGCGCGAGTCGCAGCGCATGCTGCGCATGGAGGCGGAGCTCCACAAAAACGTTATCGGCCAGGAAGACGCGGTGCGCTGCGTTTCCTCGGCGATACGAAGGTCGAGATCCGGCGTTTCCTCCCCCAGCCGGCCTATGGGTTCCTTTATTTTTCTTGGTCCCACCGGCGTTGGAAAAACGCTGCTTGCGAAGCGGCTGGCCGAATACCTTTTTGGCAGCGAGGAAGGGCTTGTGCGCATAGACATGTCGGACTTTATGGAAAAGTACAATGTCTCGCGGCTTGTCGGCGCCCCCCCCGGCTATGTCGGCTACGACGAGGGCGGCGTTCTTACCGAAAAAATCAGGCGCAATCCATACAGAGTCGTCCTTTTCGACGAAATCGAAAAAGCGCACCGCGATGTTTTCAATATTCTTTTGCAGGTTTTGGAAGAAGGCGAATTGCGCGATAACCTTGGACATACCGTCAGCTTCCGCAACACGGTTATCGTGATGACGAGCAACGCCGGAGTGCGCGAGATATCGCGCGACTCGCGCCTGGGCTTTGCCGGCGAGCAGGGCCTTATGGCAATGTCCGAGATAAAGTCGCAGGCGATGTCCGAGCTAAAGCGGCTTTTCAACCCGGAATTCCTTAATCGCGTGGACGACGTCGTCGTCTTTCACCCCCTGGACATGAAGCAAATTGAGGATATCCTTCAGATAGAGCTCGATCAGCTTTCCGGGCGACTGGGCGAGATGGGCTTCGGCCTGCGCGTGCTTCCGGCGGCGCGCGCCCTGCTTATAGAAAAAGGCTGGGATCCAAAGTTTGGAGGAAGGCCGCTTCGCAGAACCCTGCAAAAGGAGCTTGAGGATCCGCTTTCGCGCATGCTTCTTTCGCGCGCATGGAAAGAAGGGACGGAATTCAAGGCAAGCGCGCGCGGCGGGGAAATACGGCTTAGGGGCAAGGAACCTCGCGCGGCCTTATCCGCCGATGGAAGCGCGTTGCGAGAGTCCAATCGCGCGTTTCAGGTAATGCCTTGAAAGGTGGTCGTTTTCGTCGGCCTTGATCGCCTCTTCAAAGTATTCCTGCGCCGCCTTCCATTCTCCCATGTTAAATAGGCGCAGGCCGCTGTCGTAGTCCGCGAATGTTTTGCGGTTGATCAGAAGATCCGGAACGATAGGCAGATCGCCTATCTCGCCTAGGCGCGGCGCGTAAGGCTCGTTGTCCTTAAAGCCTGTGTACACGGCGTACATGCCTACGGGATTTTCCTTGCCCTTTACGCGAATGGTGTCAATTTTTCTAAAAAGAAAATAGTCCTTGATTTCATCATGGACATATTCCGAAACAATAATGGGGTGGCGATACGTTTTGGTGATATTTTCTATACGGAACGCAAGATTAACCGGATCGCCAATCACGGTATAATCCATTTTATTCTTAAAGCCGATGTTCCCAAGGACGCACTGCCCGGTGTTTATTCCAATTCCGTGACTCAAATGCCCTCTGGGAAGGGTGATCTTCGACAAGTCTATGGCGTTGATCGCCGCAAGCATTTTTACGCTTGCACGCACGGCGCTTACCATCTGGTTTTCCAAATTTGAAATTGCTCCAAAAAGCGCCATTATCGCATCGCCGATAAATTTATCGACATAACCGCCTTCGGATATTATCGCCTTGCCCATTTCGTCAAAATACTGGTTTAAAAAATCAACAAGCTGCGGCGCCTCGGAACTTTCGGAAATACTGGTAAAGCTGCGTATGTCGGAACAAAGCACGGTAACCTGCTTGCTTTCGCTCTGCCTAACATCCCTAAACGATTCGTCGATTATCTCGTCCATCACGTCAGCCGGCACATAGCGCGCAAACGCTATGCGCGTGTTTTTTTGTAATTCCTCTATCTCGTGCATGGAAAGAGCGTTCGCAAGTATGGACGCGGCCGCTGTAAGGAAAATACCAATGTTTTCCATAATGCCTGCCGAAAAATATTCGCTAATGGAATTGCCGATATGCACGGAAGCAAAAATCCTTCCGCCTATGCTTAGAGGGAACGTTACGTAAGAGACTATCTTCTGGTCGTTTTGGCCAGCAGGATAAAAATCCTCCCTGTTCTTCGTCAGGGCATGAAAGCTAGAAAAATTGTTGTAAAAATCAGAAAGGCATATACGGAAAAAATCGTCGGTCGTACTGCTGGAAAATCCGGCGAAATTCGCGGTGTGGGAATGCAAAACGCTTTTCCCGCTACGAATCATCACAATCGCGATTTCAGCTTCGCAAATATTATTAAGAAGATTAAAAATGCCCCTTGAAACCATCGTCAAAGATGATGTGTTTGCGGATAGTTCAGTAAGCATCCCAATGACAGTCGTTTGAAATAATTTATTGTCCAAAAGATTATTGGCCATTTCAATAATAGACTTATCATTGATTTTCTTGCCTTCCTTTTCGAGAGCATCGAAGTCAATGTCTTGCGGGCTGCCGAGGATTTCATCAATGGCTATTTGCAGGGAATAAAAATTATCCGGCGATTTTTCAATGTACATGTCAGCGCCGGCATGTTTCCCCCAGAATTTATCCTTAGTCTTATCCAGGCTCGAAAACATGATAACCGGAACCGAGCTGGTGTTCTTACGCGATTTCAAAAAACGCGTTACCTGATAGCCTTTAAAAAGAGGCATTTCAATGTCGGTGATTATTAAATGCGGCTTGAAATCGTAGACCATCTTAATGCCCTCGAATCCGTCCTCGGCCCGCTTTAGCTCGTAGAACGTCCTTGCCGATAAAAATTCCATAAGCATGTCCGCGAAAATATTTGAATCTTCCATAATTAAAATACGTTTGCGCTCAGTTTTGTTATCCATGTCCGCCTCCTATAAGTTCTTTTACAGCATCAAGCAAGTTGTGGTTATCAAATGAATTTTTTATGATAAAATACGACGCGCCTAGCATACTCGCGCGCCGCTGACTTTCCTCGCTGGCCACAGACGAAATAACTATTATCGGTATATGCGAAAGGCTTTCGTTATTTTTTATATTTTTGATAAGGGTAAATCCGTCCATCACCGGCATGTTTATATCCGTGCAAATAAGATCGTACTGCTTGGCCTTGGCGGCTTTGAGCGCGTCCGCGCCATCCACGGCCGTATCGACCAGATATCCCTGCGAAGCAAGAATTTCCCTTTCAATTTCGCGCGTGGGCCTTGAGTCGTCAACGACCAAAATCGACTTGCGCATCTTTTCAAGCGCCAAATTGCGTTTTTTCAGATCTATTGTCTTAACGCGCTTTGCCATTTTTATCATTGCAGGTATATGAAGCACGCTTACCATTTCATAATCCTCGTTAAGCACGATGCCTGAAAAGATCGCCATCGATTCCATAAAACCAGGCATGGGTTTTAACATAACGGATCTCATGTTCGCGATATCATCAACAACAAGCGCGGCAACGTCTTCCGAGGAATGGAGCATCACGACAAAAAAGGATTCGCTGAGCGGAGCGGAGCTTGTTGTTATCTGTAAAATCTGATTTAGGTAATAAAGTTTTACCATTCTGCCATTATATTTTAGCCCAGGCCTATCAACGGCGGTGATAACATCATCTTTATGCGCAAGAAAAATGGTATCCACAAAGGTTGCCGGTATCATAAATTTCATTCCGCCTGAGCTTACGGGAAAGCCCATAATCGCCGCGATGGAAAGCGGAACCATAATCGTGAAAGTTACGCCCTGGCCCTGTACGCTGTTTACGATAACGCTGCCTTTAAGAGCTTCGATGCTGTTGCGCACCACGTCCATTCCGATGCCGCGCCCCGAAAGGCTGTTGACCGTATCGGACATCGAAAAGCCGCTTTGAAAAATATAGTTTGTCAAATCCTCTTTTAAAAGGGATTTTGCGACCTGCTCCGTTACAATCCCTTCCTTGATAATTCGTTGTCTTATTTTTTCGAGATCAATGCCGCGGCCATCGTCCGAGACGCTAATTTTCATGCCGCCGCTTTCCCTGGAACAAACAATGGATATTTTCCCGATTTTGCTTTTCCCTGCAGCGATTCTTTCCCCTGGGCTTTCAATTCCGTGATCTATCGCGTTTCGCACCATGTGCAACAATATCTCGGAAAGAGACTCGATGATATTTTTATCAATTTCATTTTCCTTTCCGTCAATTACCAATTGCACATCCTTTCCCAATTCGCTGGAAAGCTCGTGCACATAGCGCGGATAGTTGTCGAGAATCGTGGAAAGCGGAAGGGTGCGCAGCGACACCACGGTATCGTATGCCGCGCGAATATTGTTGCTGGCATCTGCGGAATAATTCCTTAGCATCGAATTGATTCGTTCGCCTAAACGCTCCAGCCTGCTAATAGCGACACGCACTTGCGGGGCATTAACCTTTAAGGCTTTCAATTTTTCCGAAACTTCCTTAATAGTATTGTTCACGGCGGCGCTTTCAAGCGATATGGATTTGGCCGCGATCTCCAGTGACTGAAGCGATGCTATGCTTTTGATAATGCCGTCAATTTTTTCGATGGACAGGCGTATGCTGTCGGATTTCGTTCCTTTATGCTTCGTCGTCCCTTCGCTTGCATGATGCCCCAGCGTTCCGTCGATGGCCGCAGCGCGTTCCCCTTCCTCTTCCTGAACCGCGAATTCCTCGTTCGCGGCAAGCGCCTCAAGCATTTTTACGCAATGATCTATATCGATAGAGTCGTCGCTAGTATTTTGCGCCGCGTCAATGCCGCGTTTCGTCAAGTCAAGCGCTGAAAGTATCAGTTTTACCGCATTCGCGCTAAGGCTGACGCGCTGCTCCTTTAAAGAGATGAACGCGCTTTCCAGCGCGTGCGCCAGCGCCTCTATGCGCTTAAACTCAAGCATACGCGAGGTGCCTTTGAGGGTATGCAGCGCGCGCATCAATGTGGCAAAATCGTCGTCTACCGAAATGCCGTCCTTAATGTCGAAGAGAAGGCTCTCGATTAAGGCCACAAGCTCAAGCGCCTCATCTACGAACTTTGGAATGTATTTCGCCCTGTCTATAGCCATGTTCTTCCGCCGCTCCCCGAGCTACTTGGCCTCTAGCAAGTCGCCAAGCTCTTCTATCATTCGCGTAAGCTCTTCCGCGGAGCCGGTCGCGACTTCGGTCGAACGCAAAAAGCTGCCAAGCCCGCTCGAAATATCCGACATGGCGATATCGATCTGCTCGGAGGATTTAAGCTGTTTCTGCGTCGAGATAGTGATCATCTGCGCCTGATTCGCCGTGATTTCCGCGCCGGAACGAATTTCCCTAAAGATATCCTCAAGTTTTTTTATAAGGTTATTTCCCTCAGCGATTTTGTCGGCGCTCTCCTCGCTTGAAAAAATAAGCGCGGTCGATGAATCCTGTATTTCCTTGAGCTGTTCTTTTATTTTTTTCGTTAGCGCCGCGATGTCGTCGGCAAGGCGGTCCACCTCGTTCGCGACGGCGGCAAAGCGTTTCCCGCGCTCGCCGGCGCTCGCCGACTCAAGCGCGGCGTTAAAGGCGATAACCTTGGTTTGATCGGTGACCGTGTTGATCATTTTATTGATCTCATTAATCTTGGTTATCTTGTTGCCAAGCGCCACGATGCCGGATATTACGCCGTCGTTTTTCGTCCTGATGCCTTCCATCTGTTTAACGTTGCTTTCAAGAATCGAAAAGCCGTCGATTACGTCGTCTTTCATCTGGGACGCGATATTAGCGACGCTTCCGGTTTTTTCCGCGATCGTAACGGCGATTTTCGTATTCTCGCTTAAAGTGCTTTTTATCTCGTGAACGCTTGCCGCCTGATCGTTTGCCGTGGAAAAAATCTCCTTTGACGAAAGAAATATTTCATCGGTGGATTTTTGTATTGTCCTGGCCATGCTTCGAGTTTGATCCATTACTCTCAGCTCCGAGTTTGCGATCGCGCGCTCCGCTTCGATCACGGAGCTGAAAAGCGCGATGCGGCGCTTGTTCGCCATGCCGGTGATTATTCCCGTTACAATCATTCCCACCACGCGAAAAATCTCGTAATATACTGAAAATATGACCGCCGGGCTATCTTCGTTGAGCGGATCGTAAAGGCTTACGTCCAAAACATCGATATTTGCGAAAACCGCCACCAGATACGTGATCGCCGCGAAAAAGCCCGAAAAATGCGCGCACTTTACGCTGTGCCTAAAAAAACCCATGATAATAATCACATTGTAAAGAAGGGCGAAAAAAGACAGGAACGGAAGCGGGGACGATATTTCCGGATACGTGCAATCCACCCAAATGATCGCGCTGATGCTCATCATGTCAAAGACAACGCAGATATACTTGAATTTTTCCGAAAGCCTTTCCTTTCGACGGACGTAGAAAAACAGCAACAGCGCGTACAGAAGAAAGATGCCGGCGACGAGATGAGATCGCAGAGGAACAATCTGAGCGTATCTAAAGTGCAAATCAATCGCGACGCCCACCGTCCCTGCTACAAGAATCGCCGCCAGCGCGATCCTGACGTTGCAAATAAGCTTTTCCCCGGCATGTTCGTCTATTCTGAATTTGTCGTTAATGTCATGATTAATCATGCGATTCCCCTTTAAGCCGCGCCGCCGTTCGTGTGGTGATAACGCGCAAGCGTTTGCTTCAGCTCCTGCGAAATGCCGTCGATGCTTTCCACGATGGCGATCGCCGAGGCCGTGCCGCTGGCAAAATGTTTTACCCCCGTCGAAATTTCCTTAAGAACGGTAAAAATCTGCGTGGAAGCCTGTTCCTGCTGCTTGCTTAGGTTAGAAATCTGATGGGAGCGCCCGGTCACGTTTTGCGAAACCTCGACGATGCTGTGAAACACCTCTTTCTGCTCGACCATTCGATTGTAGCCGGAATCAATGGCCTTGGACCCGACGTCCGCCTCGGAAATGAGCGATCCGGAAACATTTTGCAGATCGGAAATCCGCTGCTTGATTTCAATCACCGATTCCACGACATTGTCGGCAAAGCGCCGTATCTCGCTCGCGACGACGGCGAAGCGCAGGCCGGCTTCCCCGGCCGACGACGCTTCCAGCGCCGCGTTGAAGGCAATAATCTTCGTGCGATCCGCGATTGTGTCTATTGTCTGCACGGCCTCGTTTATATGGGCAAGAACATTTATAAGATTTCCAATCTCGTCAACGACTTTCGCGTTCTGGCCGCGAATGTCCGCCATCATGCTTTCGTTCGCGTCGTGAAGATCCGCGCCGCGCTTGCTAAGCCGCTCGGTTTGAATCGCGAGGCTTGAAACCTCGATGCTTTTTGCCGCGACCTGTTCCGAAAGTTCCTTGCTGCTCTCCATCGTGCTGACTATTTCAGCCACGCTCGCCGACTGCTCGTTCGCGGTGATGCCTATTTCCTTTCCTATCGTGGAAAGGTCGTATACGACGCTCGACATCTTTTGCGCATTTGCATTGAACAGCATAAAATCCGCTCGCAGCCTTTTCAAAAGCATGTTAAAATAATGCACAAGGCTTCCAAGCTCGTCCTTCGAGTTCACGTCTATGGCTAGGGTCAGATCCCCCTCCCCCTCGGAAATATCCTTGAGGGTGCCGGCGATCTTCACGACCGGCCGCATTAAAAGCTGGGTTATAAGGAATATGGCCGGAATAATAAGCGCCGTCGTTATCAGCGCGATAATTAGAGCCGTAATCTCCATTGCTCGCACAGGTTCAAGCACCGTCCGTTCGGGAAACAAAATCGCGAGGCTCCAGCGCGTCGCCGCTTCGCCGATCTGAATGGGGTGAATGAAGATGAACATTTGCTCCTGGAATCCGGGATGGAAATGGCTGTACTGCAATTCCTCGCCGCGATTGACAGCGTTTTCCAGGCTGCTCATATACGGCCCGCCCATATCGCGCTCGGTGTCGAGAATATTGCTTCCCCTATTTCCCGGATACAAATGATGGCCGACGATCGTGCCATTATTGCTAAAAACTTTTGTGATGCCGTCTACAAGCGGGAAAAGCCCGTT
>WRAL01000023.1 GCA_009780285.1 Treponema sp. | reverse complement strand
TCTGGGGCCCTTGCGCGCGGGTCGTTATCTCGGCCTGCGTCACGTCGAATTCCTGCGCGTAGGGCTTGCCGAGCTGCGGCGGCGAGAAATCATGCCAGCCGGAAAAAGCGCCGTCGAGAAAGGCATGGCGGATTTTCGCGCTGTTGTGCTGCGCGCCGTAGTCCAGCTCCCAAGGCCCGCAATAAAGGCTTGCGCCCTCGTCCCGGCGCGCGGCGAAACAGGCGACAAGATCGCGGTTGACGACATGGATTGTGTTTTCACAATGAAATTCCTCGCCGCCGGCCACAGTCGCCGCGAACTTTACGGCAAGCGCCTCGTAGCCAATGCCAAGAACTTTCGCCCTGGCTTTGAACGAAGCCTTGCCCTTGACCTTCACGAAAACCTCGGCGCGCGCATTTATAAAGGAAAGAAACCGCCCGTCTGGAAACTCAACGCAAACAGTGGCGTCGACGGACAGCGCGCTGGCAATCGCGACATGGCATTCGATTTCCATGCCCACGCGCTTTACCGCAACCTCGTCGGCGAGCGTCGCCGTGAAGGGATGCCGGGACTTTATCCCCAGGCCGAACTCCACAGGCATTCCGTTAATTTCCACGTCGGCCAGCGCGCAGGGATGAACCTTCCACTTGTCTATCGGTTCGTCCAGCGGATCGGCGACAAAGCTGCCAGGAAAAACCCTCGAGCTTCCGGCCGCGACCGTCTCGTCCAGGGAAAAATCAAAGCGAATATTCCCATCGCTGCGGCCTTGGATTTTAAGGCGCAGATCCCGGCCGGAACGGTTTTCAACCGTGAAAGCGCAAGGGCAGGCGATCCCGAAAGGCGGGCAGTGATCCTCGGCCATAAAAGCGATTGTGTAGTCGTTCGTTTCGATTAGCCACATTCGCCGGCCGGAGCGCTCGAAGCCCACGGCAAGGCGCTCGTCGCCTTTTTCCCAGGAATAGCCGAAAACCTCGAAGCCGTTTTCCTTGGCGCCGTCCGGCGTTATTTCCAGCGCGCGAGTCGAGTCGGCGTACCAATCGGCCTTTGCAAAAAACGGCGCGAACAATTCCGTCGTCAGAATCGTCGGCATAAAGTTGACAAGGTGCGTTCTGTCCGGCCTGTCCTCCCAAAGGTAGCCGCATTTTTTGTAAAGGGGCACGGCGGCGACGTTGCCGCTCCAAGTGTGGAGGTCTATGCGCGGATAGCCAAGCTCGACGGCGCGGCGGGAGCACAGCAACACAAGCGCCTTCCCCACCTTTTTGCCATGCCAGTCCGGGCGCACGTTCAGCGTCGCCACATAAAGGGTGTTCGCGTCGGCGTGGTAGCGCGCGAGGGAGCAGTAGCCCACGGCCTCGTCCCCATCGAGCGCGATGTAGACATTGAAAAACGCCGCCGTCGCGTGCTCGCCGGCCACCTGCGCCGCCGTCGCCACGCTCCCGTCGTCGCCCCAGGCCTCGCGGCTGCGGTTCCACATATCCGCGACGGCCTGCGCCAGCGCGTCCTCGTACTCGACGATCCTCAGCCCATTGTCCAAAGTCTCGTAAACAGTCATGCCGGCGCCTCCTTTCTATGGAATATTTTGCCCTATTTTGGCGGCGCGAGGCAAGAGGGCGGGGGAAGTCGCAGACCTTCGGTCTGACCCCTCGCCCAAAAGCGCGCAAACAAGCATGGAGTTTGCTTCGCAAAACTTTGAGGCCAATGCGCCGCGAGCGCATTGGCCCCGCTAGACCTCGCTCAGCCTAAACCTGCAGTTATCTCGGCCCATACTAGCAAGCGCGGACGAAACGCATTCGACCCGCAGCTTTTTTCCCAGCGCCGTTTCCATGTGACGCCTTACATGGCCAGCGCAGCAAAGACAATAAGTCTTCGACCAGGCTTTGCCAAGCCCGTTCAGGCGAAAATTCGAGCAGACGCATCTTTTCTCAGGCCGCGAATCCTCCTGGAAAGCCGCCTCGTACTTGCCCGGCCCGACGATTTTTATCCTTTCGCCCTTTCCGAAAAGACCGCCGGGATTCAGCGCCGCAATGCGCTCCTCGTCCGCGGCGCAGCTTTTGTTGGTTTCGATGCAGAGCCTTTTCTGCCGGCCGCCAAGGCGCAGGCGCAGCCCTCGCGGACTTTCCGCTTAGCGTCGTCGTCCAAAAGCTCGTCCATCCTTGCCATCGAGTCGAAGAGCCAGCCGGCGAGCTTCTCTGGCTGGCATCCCGGCTTTATTGTACGCGAAGGGTTTAATACCTCGCCCCTTGGGGCGTTAAAAAGGTATTAAACCCTGAGACGAATACCTTACCTAAACAACCATACCCGCTGCTTGCAGCGGGGTTGGTTGATTTCACACGCTCCTTCTAGGACCTTTTCGCAAATGCCCTCGTCGATTTTATTTTCCGCCAAACTCTTTTGCAGCGCATTGATCGGGCCGATCCTGTGCTTTTCCATTCTTTCCCCCTTCAATAAAACTAATCCAAAATCACGCTGAACAGGAATGCCGCGCTTGGCTTGTCATGGCCCTCCGTAAACACTTCCGCCGTCCAATAGATTTCCGGATAGGGGATATGAACGCCCTGTCCAAGGATTATGTTGCGGGTTACGTCATACATCGCGGATACATCGTAGCCCTCGGTTTTGCGCATGGCATCCGCGTCGCCGGAAAAGGCGGCATAGGCGAATTCGCTGCGGAAGGTCAGGTAGGGCGCGCCGGCGTCATCGGGAAGAAAATCCCAATGCGCGAATCCTTGCGGCACGGGAGCGTCCGCCTTCATGAATCGCCCAAAAAAATCATGTCGAGGCTCGGCGTCCACGCCCTTGCCGTAATGGTGGGAAAGTAAAAGGTCATGATAAAAGCCCGACTTATATTCCGTCATGGCATCCAACGTTCGGAAAATTTCCCTGCGAGTCTCAGGGCTGTCGTTTCTCCCCCTTTCTTTCCCGACAAAACGCATCGCCTGAATTTTCCTGTACTCAAAACGCTCGACCTGGAAACCGTTCTGTTGTCGTTTTACAAAATCCGGCATGAACAGGCACCACTGAACCTGCGCATCGCAGCCGTTAAGGAAATTGACGTATCCCACCGACTCCTGGTTATCCGTTCCGGCAGGTCCCGTTTTATTGCCGGCTATCTTTTCCCGCATGGCGCGATCCCGCATCGTCGTAAAGTCGGCAAACATTTTTGCGACTGTTTCCCTCAATCCCTCGTGATGGGTCAGGCCGGAAAGCTCGTCGTCGAATCTGTCCAGCGCCTTGAAAACCTCGCCGTTAACCACGCCCGCCGGCTCCAGTTCCTTCAGGCGCGTTCTAAGCCAGGCGTTTTGTTCCTTGAACCTGGCGAACACGCCCTGCGTTAAAATCCGCTCGTTGTCCGCGAGCTTGTCGTCCGTCCACTGGGAATCGTCCAGCATCCAATCGACCAGCGAGTCGAACACGGTCGGGTTCGTCCCCCTCGCCTGTCTTGCCCATTCGACGATCCGCCTGTACTTTTCCTCGGCGGTCAGCTCCTCGCCTTTTCCGTCGATGCCGTCCCAATCGATCATCCTAAATTCGTTTGCAAACATGTCGAAACCTCCTTGCATGAAAATATAGGACTTGTTCAACAACTGAAGTTTCCGAACAAATCTATTGATCATTGTCGGGCTTTTGCCTTGAAAGCCATGCCCAAAAATACTCGATGCCGTCCGCCTTTATTCCTGCGCATTCGCCCTATGCCTTTCGACAAACTCGCTTACCAGCCGGGAGAACAGCTCAGGTTCTTCCCAAGGCGGGCTGTGAGCGGAGTCCTCAAAAATATGCAGAAACTTATGCGCGGGATCGGCGCCTAAACTGCCGTGGCCCATTTCGGCGATCTGAAAAGGAACGATGCCGTCGTGCCTGCCTCCCAAAATAAGGGAAGGCGTTTTTATGCCGCGCATCCGAGGATGTAAATCCAAGCCAGCGATCCTGGGCCACAGATGCCTTTCCACCGAATTTGCGTTTAAGATCGTCGCCAAGCTATGCGAGGAAGCGAACAAAAGAAGGGGAAACGAAAGGGCAGGCGCGTTTGAAGGCTCGTGGATAAAGCCGTTCAGTTTGCGCACATTCCCTGAGTGCCTAAGCGCATCGCTTACGTCGACAAGGCTTGGATTGCCGCCGTACCACACAAGTTCCCCGCTCCAATAGGCGGCGTCCAAGCCCGAAGCGATCTGCCCGGCGGCCCTTTGGACCACCCATTCCACCGAAAGCGGCTTTGCGTCCAGCGGACTGTGCGCCCCGGCAATCGAGATCCAGCCGGAAATGCCGGCCTGATTTTCCGGCTTTGACAAAAAAGCCGCGCTGAGCGTTCCGCCCCAGCTATGCCCCATCAAAAACAGCGTCGGATCGTCGTACTTATGACGTATCAGCGCGACCAGCATTTCAAGGTCTGCGACAAACTGTTCCAGACTTAAACTATCCGGGCGGGCGTTGCCCTGTGACTGCCCCGAACCGCGCTGATCCCACCAAACAAAAGCGTAATCCTTTTGCAGTTCCTCAAAAACATCCATCGCGGATCCAACGATTGATGTGCCTCCGGGCCCGCCATGTATCCAAATAATGAAAACTTTGGGCTCAATATTTCCCGTTACCCAAACGGGCATCACCGCGCTTTTGTTTTCAAGGTAAAACCAGTCGCCGCCCCTGAAGCTGTCGTGAAGAAGAAATGTCCCGCAGGATGATAGCGACAGAGCTACGGAAAGAAACAGCGCAATTTTTTTCATATCAATAATCCTTATTTCCAATATTGGTTTGGACAAACTCTCTTACCAGAAAGACGAAAATATCTGGTTCTTCCCAGAAAAAACTATGCGCTGAATTTTCAAAAATATATAGGGATTTGCGCGTGGAATTGGTGCCCAAACTGTCAAAGCCCATTTCGGCAATCTGAAAAGGAACGGCGCCGTCGTGCCTTCCGCCCAGAACCAGGGCAGGTATTTTGATGTTTTGCATTTCAGGCAATAAATCGATGTGGGCCAGCCAAGGCCACATTTTAGGCTGCATAAAATCATGGTTGCGATAATATGCCAGACTGGACGGAGAAAAAAATATAAAAGATGAAAACGGCATATTAGCCGAAGCATTGGAATAATTGATAATATATCCATCCAAATTATCTATGTTTCTCCAATGTCTTCCAAGCGCATTTGAGGGAACTCTTTGGTTATGCCGATACCAGGCAAGCTCCTGCCTCCAATAACCAACATCTATATTCAAGGCAATTTGCCGGGAGGCCATTTCCATTGTCCATTCCCTTGAAAGCCGAATGCTGTCCCTTAAGCTAAAAGCGCCGCTTACGGAAATAAATCCTGAAATATGCGCCTGGTTTTCCGGCTTTGCCAGAAAAGCCGTTCCAAGCGTTCCGCCCCAACTGCTTCCCATCAAAAAGAGCGTGGGATTACTGTATCTGTAACGTACAAGCGCAATAAGTCTTTCAAGATCTTCCACAAACTGTTCCATATAATAATCGTCCGGACGCGCATTCCCCTGGGATAATCCCGATCCCCGCTGATCCCAATACACAAGCGCATAATCATCATGCAATTCCTTAAAAACGTCAGTCAGCGGCATAAACGTGGCGGCATCACCGGGACCGCCATGTATCCAAATAATGAAAACTTTGGACTCAATATTTCCCGTTACCCAAACGGGCATCACCGTGCTTTTGTTTTCAAGGTAAAACCAGTCGTCGCCACTGAAGCTGTCGTGAAGAAGAAATGTCCCGCAGGATGATAGCGACAGAGCTACAGCAAGAAATAGCGCGAATCTTTTCATGTTAATGTTCCTAATTTTGCTCAAGTTCATGGTAATACGTGGCGCCTACTCTAAGCGCGGCGCGGGGCATGAAGTAGCTGTTGTAGGGATACTGGCCGAACACGACAATGTCCGCGTTTACCCGAGCGGGAACATCGGCCCCCTTGCGCAAATCCCAGCCGAAAAGCCCCAGCTTAAGCGAGGGCATAAAATGCGGCCTTCCGGCCCTCGTAACCGACACGTTGCCGGCGCTATCGACAACGTATGTCGGACCGCCATGCGCCCATGTGTGCAGGTACCCAATCCCAAGCCCTATCTCCGGGCTGTAACCAACAGGGAACGTGTGCCGCCAGTTTACTCCGGCGTTTAGGAACAGGCCCGTGTGGTTGCGCTGGTGAACGTAGGTTCCCACCGACAGGGTAAAGTTGAAGCCCCCGTGAAAAGCGTTCTCGTACCCTAGCTCAAGGCCCGGATGGGTGATGGTCTCCCCAAAATAGCTCAGATTGATGGGAATCGTTCTGCCGCTTCCCTGCGCGAAACCGATCCCCGCAGCCAGGAACATCAAAACCGCGAATATCTTCTTCATACGATACTTTGCGCCGGCAGATTGAATCCGTCAAGCCCTGGGGTGGCGGCGCGCCAATTTTTCGCCGCGCTCCCCATCGGAGGACATATGCGATTCTTTATCTACTTTAATTTCATGTAAATATTTTCCAACGTATTTATCGCATTATTCACAAAATTATCCATTTCCTCTTTCTTTAAATATGGATACTCTCGTTCCGCCTCTTCCTTGGCATTACGGTAAAATTCCACAATATACTTTATACGTTTTGTGAACGCATCTTTAGAAAAAATATCCAAATATTTATTTTCATATCCATTTATCTTCGAGAATTCGGTAAAAAATATTGAAGAAAGATTATTTCTTAGGTACAAATGATCCTGCCCGTACCAGTCCTCTTTTATCGTCCATATAAAATTTTTGTCGGCATTTATGCCATTATAATATATTGGCTCCAGCATTTTACTCTGATACATTTTTGTCCATTCGATGTCTGTCAACAAGTGAAACCAATAACCCAAATAAAAGGACATATTGCCATCGTTTTCATCAAGATATTTTCTCCTGAAATCATCCGCGTTAATATTTTCCCCATCCGTTTTCCAATGCGATATGTTTGCATCCGGGGAAAATTTGCTCCAGTCATCGTTTGGAACGCCGCTATCGGGAGCTATGTTTCCAACAAGGAAATCCATATTATTCAAGGAAGCGTAATTGTTCATAAAATGTTCCGCGATTCTAATATGCGCTATCCATGTCGCCATTTTCTTATCTCCTTTAATCCCCGCTCACGGCCAAAAGATATTCGTCAATGTTCCAGACAATGCCGTCATCGCCGAAGGTGTGAAGCGCATCGTAATTTTCATCGATGTATTCGATAGCGCCTGAATTTTTAAGCTTTTGATACGCGGTCTTGCCGTCAAGGTTCTTTTTATCCTTGTAAGTTTCAATGCAATAAACCACGAATTCCGCGCGTCGCAAATCCCTCTTTTCCATTCGCGTCAGCCTTCAACGGGGAATTCGATATGTCCCGTGGTTATTTCCTGCCGTAGCAAGTCCACAAGCATAACCGTGCTAAAATGCCAAAGCTTTGTTTCCTCGCGTTCATAAAGCCTGTAAAGACGCGAATTGTAAAACAAATCAAGAGCTTCCCTTTTTGTTATGCGCATATCTTCGGCAAGGCTTTCAACGATGGGATGGGAATGCAGCGCCATGAAACTTGCATGGCTATAGTTATCCATTGTTTCCCTCCATAAGTCCTACAAATTCAAGCGCGGCAATGGCCCTCTCCGTGCGGAATGCCATCTGGTTATACAATTCAGCGACTTTAAGCCTTCTAATCGTGGCCTCGCGATCTATGTCCCCGTTCTCAAAGAGCCTGAAAACCCTATAAACGGTGTCGTTGACGACAGGCCCAACGATTACATCGAAGAGCTCGCCTGAATATTGGGAAGTTCGGTGGGCATGAACGAAGTCAAGCCAGAGATCGTTGGGGCGGTCAAATTGCAATACTTTCAGTTCGCGAAGCGTTTTGTCAAAATCAATTTCGTAGCTGCTGATCGTTGGCACTCCCCACCCTTCGTTGCGGTTCACGACGTTGTTGGCAAAAGTTTTTGCCTGCTCAAGATTTGTCGTAACGTAAAACCCGCCACCAAAATCCAACGCGCGGTTTGACGCGAGTATTTTTGGAATTTCAACAGCAACATTGCTCCCATGGTAAACCAGCATACCCCAATGATACGGCATAAAGCCGATTCGATCAACAACCTTGCTCTAATCAAAAAGCCCCAACGTCGGCCCTTGATCCCCGCGCGCCGTTTTCGCCGGCCTTGAGCGCGGCGGCGGCGTGTCCCGCGCTGGCGCGCCGGTTCCTGCAAGCCGGCCTTTTAGCTCTATCAAAAGCGACAGCGCGTCTATGGGCGCGATCCGGTCGGTGTCAAGCTCGGCGATTATTCTGAGCGCTTCGGCGGCGGCGGGATTCGCCGGCTTTTCCTCCGGCGGCCTTTGCGAGAGCGCAGGGGGGGCGACTGTAGGAAGGCTGTCGGGCTTGTCGTCAGTAAGGCGCGCCATTATTTCCGCCGCGCGCGTCAAAACCGAATTCGGCAGGCCGGCAAGTCGCGCGACGTGAAGGCCGTAGGAACTTTTGGCCGGCCCCTCGCGCAGGTGGCGCAAAAAGACGACGTTGCCGTCCTTTTCCAAAACCTCCATCGAAAAATTCGCCGCGGCCGGATGCTCCAGATGCGCAAGCTCGTGGTAGTGCGTGGCGAAAAAGGCGCGGCATCCTATGCGCGTCAAAAGCTCCTCGCTTACCGCCCAAGCAATTGAAAGTCCGTCGCGCGCGGCGGTGCCACGGCCAACCTCGTCCATGATCACCAGGCTTTTTTCGCTGGCCGTGTTGATAATGCAGGCGGTCTCGTTCATTTCCACGAGGAAGGTGGACTCGCCGCGCGCCAGGTTATCCGAGGCGCCAACACGGCAAAAGATTCTGTCGCAAATCCCCACGCGCGCCGAGCTTGCCGGCACAAAGCTGCCGGCCTGCGCCATAAGCGCGACAAGCGCGGCCGAGCGAAGGTAGGTCGATTTTCCCGCCATGTTCGGCCCGGTGATCATCGCGAAGGAAGGCGCGGCGCTTGCATCCGCCCCCCCCCGGGGGGAGCGTGCATGAATATTAATGTCGTTGGGAATAAATTCCCCGGGGCCAAGGCTCGCCTCGACAACCGGATGCCGCGCGGCCTTCGCTTCCAGGGCGCCGGAATCGTCAAGCTCGGGGCGCGTCCAGCCGCGAAGGGCGGCGCAGCGGGCGCCGGACTGCGCCACGTCCGTCTCTGCAAGGCGGCGCGCCTCGGCGGCCATCGCCGGCAGATCCTCCTTAGCCCTTTCCCGCAGAGCCAGAAAAAGCTCGCGCTCCAGCTCGTGGATTCTTCCCTGCGCGCCGTTCACCTCGGATTCAAGCGCGGCAAGGCGGTCGGTGGAAAAGCGCTCGGCGCCGGCCACTCCCTGCCGCCGTATAAAGCGCGAGGGAACCCTGGAAACATAGGCGGTGGCGACCTCGAAAAAATAGCCAATCATTCTATTATAGCGAATGCGCAGGCCGGGAATCCCAGTGGCGCGCCGTTCCTCTTCAAGATACGCGTCCAAGCGCCCCACGCCGGAATCCTTAAGCTCGCGAAGGGAATCAAGCTCGGCGCTGTAGCCATCGCGAATAAGATTCCCCTCGCTCAGAACGATAGCCGGATCCTCCGGGATCGCGCTTTCCAAAAGCTCGCGCAGGCGAACAAGCCTTTGCGCGTCGGAGAGCGCGCTCTCGCCGGAATCCGCATCCTCCTCGCAGCGCAGGCCCATCGCCTCGCGCAATTCCCGCGCGCGCTCGCAACGGGCGAGCGCGTTGCATATCGAAAGCATGTCCTTGCCGTGAGCACGGTCCATTGCCAGGCGCGCGCAGAGGCGCTCGAGATCCGGCGTCTTGGAAAGCGTCTCGCGCAGGGCGCCAAGACCGGCTTGGTCGGCGCGCGCCGCGTCCACCATGTCGAGCCGGGCGCGGATTTTCTCGAGGTCCCGAAGCGGGCGCAGAATGCGAAAGCGCAAAAGCCGCTTGCCCATCGCGCAGCAGGTTTCGTCCATCGTTTCGACTAGGGTGTGGCGCTCCGAGCCGTCGCGCATGTTCCGCGCGATCTCGAGGTTTTTCATGCTGGCCTCGTCGATGCCGACGAACTGCGAATCCCCGTAAACGGAAATCGCGCGGACGTGGGGAAGAAGGCTCCGCGCCGTGTTGTCAAGGTAGTCAAGGATCGCGCCGGCGCAAAGAATCTCCGGGCTTTTAGGCTCCAGGCCAAAGCCCTTGAGCGCCGTCGCGCCGAACTGCCTTTCCAGCCTGCGGCCTGAGCCTTCCATGTCGAAAAGCC
>WRAL01000022.1 GCA_009780285.1 Treponema sp. | reverse complement strand
CGCTACGAAGGCTTTGAGCTTGCGGGGAAAACCGTTGGCCTTGTGGGAATGGGGCGCATAGCGCGCTGCGCGGCGAAAATGGCAAGCGCGCTTGGAATGAAGGTTATTTACACGAATTCATCCGGTCCCAAGCCGGAAAACGAGCCTTTTACCTATGTCAAACTCGACGAGCTGCTTGCAAAGTCAGACTTTGTGTCCTTGCATGTTCCAAAAACCGATAAGCCGATTCTTGATGCGGCCAACATCGCCAAGATGAAGGACGGCGCTTTTATTGTCAACACCGGCCGCGCATCCCTTATTGACACGGCTGAAATGCTAAAGGCCCTGGACAGCGGGAAAATCGCCGGCGCCGCGCTTGACGTTTTTGACGAAGAGCCGATAAAGGACGAAAAAGTTTACACGCATCCAAAGATTTCGATGACGCCCCACATCGGCGCGTCCACGACCGAAGCGCAGCTTAGGATCGGCGAGGAAATCGTCGCGATCATTTCAGCGAAATTTAAAACCTGAGAGGAGAGGAAACATGAAAACGCTTTACAATTTTTCCGCCGGCCCATCGGTTCTGCCGAACGAGGTTCTGCTTAGCGCGCAAAAGGATCTGGTCGATTACCAGGGCTGCGGCATGTCCGTAATGGAAATGAGCCATCGTTCCAAGGAATTTGACGACATTATTGTCAAAACCGAGGAGCTTTTCCACAAGGTAATGGGAATCCCGGAAAACTACAAGGTTCTTTTTCTGCAAGGAGGCGCGACGCAGCAGTTCGCGGCGATTCCCATGAACCTTCTTGCCAAAAAAGGAAAGGCCGATTATGTTTTGACCGGAAATTTTGCCACTGGCGCCTACAAGGAAGCGCTGCTTTTCGGCAAAACAATTTCCGTCGCCGGATCCACGAAGGACGAAAACTTTAAAAGGATCCCCGAGCAAAAAGAGCTCAAGCTCGATCCTGGCGCCGACTACCTGCATATTTGCGAAAACAACACTATCATCGGATCGAAGTGGAAGTACCTGCCCGAAACCGGCGGCGTTCCCATCGTTTCCGATATGTCCTCATGCATTATGTCCGAGCCGATGGACGTTAGCAAGTATGGGCTGATTTATGCAGGCGCGCAAAAAAACATCGCGCCGGCCGGCCTTACCGTCGTGATTATTCGCAAGGATCTTATTGGCGATCCCCTTCCCGGCACGCCGACGATGCTTAACTATAAAGTCCTTGCCGAAAACGACTCGATGAAGAACACGCCGCCCTGCTGGTCGATTTATGTTTGCAAGCTGGTTCTGGAATACCTTCTTGAAATTGGCGGCATTCCTGAAATGCACAAGCGCAACGAGGACAAGGCGAAGCTGCTTTATGATTACCTTGATTCCACGGATTTTTATCAGACGCACGTTATTCCCAAGGATCGTTCGATAATGAACGTTACCTTTAGGACAAGCGCGGAAGATCTGGATGAAAAGTTCGCAAAGGAAAGCAAGGCCGCCGGTCTTGCCAACCTAAAGGGACATCGCGACGTGGGCGGAATGCGCGCTTCCATTTACAACGCAATGCCGAAGGCCGGCATCGAGGCCCTTGTCGCCTTTATGCAAAAGTTCGAAAAGGAAAATCGCAAATGAAGGTAAAACCTTTTCGTGCCCTGCGGCCTGCCGCAGGGTATGCCGAAAAAATAGCCGCGCTTCCCTACGACGTTATGAGCAGCGATGAAGCGCGCGAGATGGCGAAGGGCAATCCGCTGTCGTTCCTGCGCATTGACAAGGCCGAAATCGATCTTGACAAAAGCGTAAACATTTACGACGATTCCGTTTACGCAAAGGCGCGGGAAAACTTGCTCGCGCTTAAATCCTCGGACAAAATGCGCCAGGACAAAAAAGATTGCTATTATGTCTGGCGGCTTACGATGGACGGACGCGCGCAGACCGGCATCGTCGCTTGCGCCTCCGTCGATGACTACCTTCAAGGCGCGGTAAAAAAGCACGAGCTTACAAGGGCTGACAAGGAAGCGGACCGCATTCGGCACTTGGATACAATCGATGCGCAGGTCGGCCCGATCTTTTTGGCGCATAGGCCGAACGCAGCGCTTTCCGCCCTCGCCAAAAACTGGACGGAAAAGCATGACGCGGATTTTTCCTTTGTCGCAGGAGGCGCCAAACAGGAAGGCTGGACGATCGATGACGATGAAACGATCGCGAAAATGGCCGCCTGCCTTGCAAGCCTGGATGCGCTGTACATCGCCGACGGCCACCATCGCTGCGCTTCCGCCGCTAAGGTCGCGGAAAAGCGCAGGCTTGCGAATCCGGGCCACAGCGGAAACGAGGAATACGATTACTTTCTTGCGGTTGCCTTTCCGTCTGACGAGCTTTGCATTTTTGATTACAATAGGGTAGTCAAAGATCTAAACGGCCTTAGCGAAAAGGAATTCCTTGAAAAGGTTGGCGCGCATTTCGACGTGGAAAAAGCCGCCGGCGCGGTAAAGCCCGCATCCAGGCGCGAGTTTGGCCTTTTGCTGAAAAGCGGCTGGCATCGCCTGCGCGCGAAACCAGGCGCCTGGAACGAAAGCGATCCAGTGGAAAGCCTCGACGTTTCCATCCTGCAAAGCATGCTTCTCGCGCCTATCCTGGGCATCGACGATCCAAGGACGAACAAGCGCATAGACTTTGTCGGCGGCATACGCGGCCTTGGCGAATTGGAAAGGCGAGTAGGCAGCGACATGGCGGCGGCGTTTTCGATGTTTCCAACTTCGATGGAAGAACTGATGAATATTTCCGACGCCGGAAAGCTCATGCCTCCAAAAAGCACCTGGTTCGAGCCGAAACTGCTCTGCGGACTTTTCATCCACGACCTTGCCGATTAGCACAGCGCTTAAGCGCGGGGGATTTTCCCTCGCGCTTAAGTTGCGTGGCCGCAGGTAAAGGTATGAAAACGCACACGACAAATTTTTTTAACGCCTTTATCCAAATCGCCGACGACTGCCCGACAAAGTCCGGCGTAATCCCGCCGGAAAAAACGCCCAAAACAATCGCCCGCGCGCAGTACGAGATGCTGATCGCCGCCCCTTACAAACACACAAGCGACGACGTGATTTACGCGACAACTGGCCAGCCCAAGGGAATTACCCGCGAGGATTTTTTCTCAAAGCCGGTAGCCTGCCTACGCGCTTCGGCGCTGACAAGGCGCTACGGCTGGGGCGCGCATTTCGACGCGGAAGGCAAAGTCGCGCTTTATTGCGCGGCCAGCGCTGAATATGCGCGGCTTGCCGCCGATCCCGGCCTGAAGCAGGTGAAAGCAATGCGACAAGAAAAAGAAAAAGCGTGAAAGAAAAACTCTATGAATACAAAGCCGAAATCCAGGGCGAATTGGCCCTTGCCCCGCCAATAGCTTTGTGCTATACTTCCCTTATGAATGTTACGCGAATTGTGGATGTTCCAGCCACTCGTCGAATTACGATAGACGTGCCGAGCGAAGTACCGACAGGCAGGGTTACGCTGACTTTCACTCCAAATCAGGAAAAGCCCAAAGAGAAAGAGAGCGCGTTTGGCTGCCTCCAGCGCTTTGCCGACCCTTCAAAAATTCCCGGCGAAAAGGGCGCTTGGGAGCTAGCGGCCTTGGAAAAGCATGGAAAAGATTGACGCGAATGTGCTTCTACGGTACGTCCTGAATGACAGTACGGAGTTTTCGCCTCGATCGAGAGAAATAATTGACGGGCGTATTGTCGAAATACCTATCGAGGTTCTTTGCGAAACTGTTTACGTGCTGACAAAGTACTATAAGATAGACTGGCAAGACGTTTCCTCAGAGATGAAAAAATTCTTTGATCAGACTCAAAGCATTATATATCGCAGAGAGGCAATTTTGCAAGGCATTGAATATTTCGGCGCAAGCTCGCTTGATTTTGTGGATTGCGTGTTGGCTGGTTATGCTGGGATCGATGGAGACGAAATACACACATTTGATATGAAGCTACAAAAACTAATCAACAAAAATACAATTGACAGTCATGTCCCCACACATGATAAACAAGCATGAAAGAAAAACTCTATGAATACAAAGCCGAAATCCAAGGCGAGGAAAGCGGTGCCTATGTTCCCTTTCCCTTCGATCTTCGCGCCGAGTTTGGGCGGGGAAGAATCAAGGCGCGCGCGACCTTTGACGGCGAGCCATACGACGGCAGCGTTGTAAACATGGGCGTAAAAAATCCCGACGGAAGTATTTGCTACATAATTGGAATTACAAAAGCGGTTCGGCAAAAAATCGGGAAAGGGCCAGGAGACACAGTAAGCGTAACGATACGCGAAAGACCGGCCTAGCGCAATTTACGCGACCGTAGTTTTCCAGGGACTGCCAGCCGGCACGTATCCATCAGGCAAATATTTATAAACCAAAATGTAAAACAAGCTTGAAAGCCTATTAAGCGCCATAACGATATCCTCGTAACAGCGCTCGCTTTCCAGGCCGCTGCCATCGGCGCGAATCGTTTGCAGCGCGGTGGACGCGGCGATTTCCGCTTCGCGCGCGGCGGCGCGCAAAAGATTAATGCGCAGGCAAAGCGGTCCCATCGACCGGTCCATGAGCAAATGCCCATGTCCAAAATGTTTTTGCGGATAATGCGATTTTTCGCGCAGCTCGTCGCTTGTCATTCCCAAGATACGAAACTCGCCCAAGGGAACGCGCTGGTATTCGGCCGCGTAAAGCGAGCGCGCGAAATCAAGCGCGCCTTGAATGTCCTCGATAAAGGCATTGTTTCCATGCAGTTCGCCTAGCGCCTGCGCGTCGAGCGCAAGGGCGCAAAAGCTGTCGATTTTTCCGCGCAGGACAATCGTCGGGTGATCCTTTTCGGCAAGCTGCCTTCCGATAAGGCTTGTCATGCTTTCCGGCTTCGCGTCCAGCGCTTGCCCGTCCGGGCCGAGATAAGACGTTTTCGCGCTGGCGCTTTTTTCCATTGCCCCCCCCAAAAAAAACCGTGCTAGAAAATCTCGTCGCGCCGCGTAACGACTTTGCTAATGAGGCCGTAACTTACGGCTTCGTTGCCGTCCATCCAATAGTCGCGGTCGGTATCTTTTTCGACCTGCGCGAAAGGATTGCCGGTTTCCTCAGCAATAAGCACGTTGATCTTCCCGCGCAGCTTTTCAAGCTCCTTCGCGTGGATCTCAATGTCCGTCGCAACCCCGCGAATGCCGGAAAGCGGCTGATGGATAAGATAGTGGCTGTTGGGCAGACCCACGCGCCTTTCGCGCGGCGCGGCAAGCTGGATGATTGCCGCGGCGCTCGCCACAAGTCCCATTCCAATCGTCCAAACCGGCGGCTTGATAAAACGGATCATGTCGAAAATCGCGTAGCCCGCGTCAGCGTCGCCGCCGGGCGAATCGATAAAAATCTTAATTGGCTCGTCGTTCATCGCTTCCATCAAAAGAAGCTGGCGTATCGTTCTTTCGGCAAGCGGCTTGCGAATCCCGCCGGAGATAAGAATCGTCCGCGTTTTCAGCATTTTCGAGCTAAGGCCGTCCTGCCCCTTTTCCGGCTTTTCCTTGCCGCCCTCGCCCTCTTCCTCGTCGTCATCCATTCGCGCCCGGCTAAAAGCCGCAAGCCGAGCCGCCAGAACATTATTTGTCGCAGATTCCCGCATTCGTTCCCCCTGCGCCATAGTATACCTTTGCCTCGCGATGCGCAAGGTGTCCAATGCTGAAACTATAGGATTAACGCCGCGCTAAAACAGAATGGAGCCTAGCGAAAGGTACGGCCGCGCGCCGAACATGACAAAGCCTCTGACAAGACCGGTATTAGATTCAAGCTCCTTGCCCCCTGGCGTTTCGATGCCGGCCTCGCGTATTCTGAGAAAGTCAATCGTTAACACGCCGCCCCAGCGCAGAAAAAGACGTTCGCCAATGCGGTACTTAAACTCTATGTCGGCCCCGATGCCGAAGTCATAATTTATCGTGAAATGAAATACGTTTCCGTATTCCGGCAGAACGTCCGCGCGATCGAAACCGTGGAGCATAATGTTAATCCCGATACCCTGCAGCATCGAAAGCCTGTCGGAAAGCGTGCGCCTGGTAGCGACGCCGGCAATAAGTCCAGTTTGAAGTCGCAAGCGGCTGCCTTGAAAGTTATTTGTCGTTGAATGAAACACCGGTAAGCCGATAAGCGCAGCGTTTACGAAAAATCCCACGTCTCCCTCTCCGCTGAAATCATAGGAGGATAGATTAATTCCGGGCGAGCCGAGGTAGGAGTTCACCTCGCCGTCCCGGGAGTAGATTTCGAAAAAGTTACCGAAGTCAATGCCAAAGGCGCTCCCGCGCTCCCCTTCAAAGGTAAAGGCCTGGAAGCAAAGTCCTGAAGCCAGCGTAAAAAATATTAATATCTTTTTCATGCACGATCCTTTCCGTTAAGGTCGAAAATCTTTGCCCTACGGTTTTGATGAACAGGTGTTCCTGTGAGATATGGCCTTTGCATCAGCCTGTTTTTAGGTTACCAAAAGGCAACAAGTCTGTCAAGTAAAACACAGCGATCTTAATTTAATTCCGCGCTGCATTTTACGCCGCTCGTAGGGACAGGCCCAGCGGATGCACCAGCGACGGCATTGCGCCCGAAGCCAAAACGCGCGATAATGGACTTGAGAGGGAACCTCATTGGTTCCCTCTCAAGTCTTGCATTTTTTCGGGCTAAAGCCCTGCAAAATGCGTTTTTAAAAGGAAGTTGTTCTGAAACTGAAGTTTCCGAACAACTCTAGTAGCCATACGCGCAAAGACGCGCGAAGGGGGAACAATGGCCGGAATAAAAAGATTTATTGGAACAGACATAGAAATCGCGCGGGCGGTGTGCCCGGAGCGCGCGCTGCCCATCGAGGAAGTTGCGCGTAAGGCCGGCATTCCAAGGGAACGGATCGAGCTTTACGGAAACTACAAGGCAAAAGTCGATTTTCGGCATTTGGAAGAAGGGCCGCAGAAACAAGGGAAATTGATCCTTGTTACGGCGATCAGCCCGACTCCGGCCGGCGAGGGAAAGACCACAACCACTGTGGGCGCGGCGGACGGCCTTTCGAAAATCGGCAAGCGCGCGATCGTCGCCCTGCGCGAGCCTTCGCTGGGGCCGGTTTTCGGGATGAAGGGCGGCGCTGCGGGCGGCGGCTGGGCGCAAGTGATTCCAATGGAAGATATCAACCTGCATTTTACCGGCGACTTCCACGCAATAGGCGCGGCGAACAACCTTCTTGCCGCGATGATCGATAATCATATTTACCAGGGAAACAAGCTGGGAATCGATCCGCGCAAAATTCTTTGGCGCAGATGCGTTGACATGAACGACCGGCAATTGCGCTTTATCACGAACGGCCTTGGCGGAAAGGCCAACGGCGTTCCGCGCGAGGACGGCTACGACATTACCGTCGCGTCGGAGGTTATGGCGATTTTATGCCTTGCCTCGGGCATTGCCGACTTAAAGGAAAGGCTTGGGCGAATTATTATCGGCTACACTTACGGCAAGCAGTCCGAGGAAAGGCCCATTACCGCCGCGGACCTCAAGGCGCAGGGAGCGATGGCCGCGCTTTTAAAGGACGCGCTTAAACCCAACTTGGCGCAAACGCTGGAGGGAACGCCGGCCTTTGTTCACGGCGGGCCTTTCGCGAACATCGCTCACGGCTGTAATTCGCTTATGGCAACGCGCATGGCGCTTAAATGCGCCGACTACGTGGTTACCGAAGCCGGCTTTGGCGCGGATCTTGGCGCTGAAAAATTTATTGACATAAAATGCCGTTTTTCCGGCCTTGCGCCCAGCGCGGCGATAATCGTGGCGACGGCGCGCGCGCTTAAGTTTCACGGCGGCGCGAAAAAGTCCGCGCTGGCAGCGGAAGACCTGCGCGCTTTGGAAGCCGGTATGCCAAATCTTTTTCAGCATATCGAAAACATTACAAAAGTGTTTAAGATTCCGGCAATTGTATCGATTAACGTTTTTTCCAAGGACACGGAAGCGGAGCTTGCGCTTATCGAGGCGAAATGCCGCGAACATGCACCGGGCGTTCCAGTTGCGCGCTGCGAGGCCTGGGAAAAAGGCGGGGAGGGCGCCGCTCGCCTTGCCGAGGGCGTGGTCGAACTTTGCGAGCGCGTGCCGGCAAGCATGGACTTTGTCTACGATGTTAACGATTCGGTCAAGGAAAAAATCGGCGCCATCGCGCGCAAGATCTATCGCGCCGATTCCGTTACGATCTTGCCGGACGCGCAAAAGCAGATCGACAGGCTGGAAAAACTCGGCCTGGACAAAGCACCGGTTTGCATGGCCAAAACCCAATACAGCTTTTCCGACAATCCCGAGCTTTTAGGCGCGCCGAGAGGCTGGACGCTTACGGTGCGCAACATAAAGCTCTGCGCCGGCGCGGGCTTTATCGTGGCGCAGACGGGGGACATCATGACCATGCCGGGCCTTCCCGCCGAGCCTTCAGCCGAAAAGATCGACGTGGACGAAGCCGGCGTTATTTCCGGCCTGTTTTAAGGTCAGGTTTCCTCGGAAGGGCTTGTCCCCCGCCTTATAAGGCAAAAACAGGGCCTTTTTTACGTTTGGCGATTTTTTTTGTTGCGAAATTCGGGCGCATCATGTATAATCACGTTACGTACCAAAGGGGGGCGCATGTTGATTGGCATTAGCCCGGCCGTGGGGCCGGAGCTTCTCGACGCTTTGTATCGCATGGGGCACGGGGACGAGATCGTTCTGGCCGATGCTTTTTTCCCGGGCCATTCCCACAATTCGCTTGTCATCAGGGCGGACGGCCTGAGAATCCCGGCGCTCCTCGACGGAATCCTCGCGCTTATCAGCCTTGACGCTTACGTTCCCTTCCCGCTGGCCATGATGCGCCCGGTCGAAGGGGACGCGCTAGACGAGTCGGTCGAGGCATCGTATCGCGCGGTTATCGACGCGCGCTGGCCGGGGATTCCTCCGGTGGAGCGCCTGGAGCGCCAGGCTTTTTACGAGCGCGCGAAGAGGGCCTTCGCCGTGGTGATGACCGGGGAAACGGCCAAATATGGGAATATCATACTAAAAAAGGGCGTAATTCCGATTAAGCCTGAGCATTAGGAGGAAAAGATGGCGGAAAATCGTTACAGCGGCGGGTATCCGAAAATCGGGATTCGCCCGACTATCGACGCGCGGCGCGGGAAGGCGCAGGTGCGCGAGTCTCTGGAAGACAGGACCATGGGCATGGCGCTGGCCGCGAAGGCTCTTTTTGAAAAGCGCCTTCGCTATTCCAACGGCGATCCCGTGCAGGTGGTCGTCGCCGACACGACCATAGGGCGCGTCCCCGAGGCCGCGGCCTGCCAGGACAAGTTCCGGCGCGAGGGCGTGGACGTCACGCTTACGGTAACCCCCTGCTGGTGCTACGGCTCGGAGACGATGGACATGGATCCGGCCACGATCAAGGGCGTTTGGGGCTTCAACGGGACGGAGCGCCCGGGCGCGGTTTATCTGGCCTCTGTTCTGGCCGCGCACGCGCAGAAGGGCCTTCCGGCTTTCGGCATCTACGGGCGCGACGTTCAGGATATCGATGACGTGGAAATTCCAAAAGACGTTGAGGAAAAGCTGCTTCGCTTTGGCCGCTCGGCGCTGGCCGCGGCGACCATGCGCGGCAAAAGCTATCTTCAGATCGGGTCGATCTGCATGGGAATCGCCGGCTCTATCGTCAGCCCGGAATTTTTCGAGGAATACCTTGGGATGCGCGTCGAGAGCGTGGACGAGGTGGAAGTGATCCGGCGCATGGAACAAGGCATTTACGACGAGGCCGAGTACCAAAAGGCGCTGGCCTGGACGAAGCTGCGCTGCAAGGAGGGCATAGACACGAACAGCCCGGAGCTTCGCCGGCCGCGCGAGGAGCAGGATCGGGCCTGGGAATTCGTCGTCAAGATGATGTGCATTATCAAGGATCTTTTCAAGGGGAATCCGAACCTTCCGGCCGGCTGCGAGGAGGAGCGCCTGGGCCACAACGCGATAGCCGGCGGCTTTCAGGGCCAGCGCCAGTGGACGGACTTTTATCCCAACTGCGATTTCCCGGAGTCGATGCTGAATTCCTCATTTGATTGGGAGGGCGCGCGCGAGCCTTACGTTCTGGCCACCGAAAACGACGCGCTTAACGGCGCGGGGATGCTTTTTGGAAAGCTGCTTACCGGCACGGCGCAGATTTTCGCGGACGTTCGCACGTACTGGAGTCAGGACGCGGTAAAGCGCTCCTCCGGCTACGAGATACAGGGCCGCGCGAAGGAATCAGGCGGCTTTATTCATCTTATCAATTCAGGCGCGGCCTGCGTCGACGCGACCGGCGAGATGAGGCTGGCCGACGGCTCAGGCGGGATAAAGCCGTTCTGGGAAGTTACCGAGGCCGACATGAAAGCCTGCATGGACGCGACCGAATGGTGCCCGGCGGATTTCGGCTATTTTCGCG
>WRAL01000021.1 GCA_009780285.1 Treponema sp. | reverse complement strand
CGCTTTTTCCCGGCGACACATACGTTCAGGCCCTGCGCGTTTTGGGCGCCGAGGACGATATCGAAAATTTTTACCGCTCATGGAAACAAACGCTAGGACGTTCTGAAAATGTTATTATACAAAAATACGACGACTTTTGCGGGATGCTGCCAAACAGGCAGGCATCGGATCTTTCGCCGGTACAACGGCAGCCTTGTTGGCACCTTATGCGCGACATGCCTATTTTGATCGACGGCGAGGTTCCCCTTTGCCGCCAGCAAATAGGCTCAGGCGCGAAGGACGGCGGCGCGATCTCGCTTGGAAACGCTTTCGCCGAAACCTTCGAGGCGATTTGGGAAAGGGGCCTTTCGCATTACGAGCGACAGGCCGAGGCGCGCTACGAGGGCCTTTGCGCGGGGTGCGATGAATACTATACCTACAACTTTTAACGAGATGCTTCCAACTTATACCGTAATGGGCGGCAACGAACGCCTGGGATCAACCGGCCTTTCCGTGGCGCTTTTAAACCGTGGCAGCAGGCGTTGCAGGCGCAATCTTTTCGCCGACTTGGCGAAAACCGGCTTCGACCTTGTGGTTTCCATCGAATCGCCGCCGGCGGCCTACGATATTGAAGATCTTTCGCGCGAATTTCCCTTCGTGCGTTTTGTCTTGCTTAAAGAAAGCGCAAGCCTTGGCGAGCAGATAAACCTTGCCGCATCGGAAATAGACACGCCGCTTTTCTTCACGCTCTGGAGCGACCTTCGTTTTATTACCGGGGGGGGGGCGCGGCGCATGGCCGACAGGCTGCGAAGGACGGTCCTCGATCAGGACGGAAAACGCGAAACAAGCGCGCGCCTTTGCACCGTTCCCTTAATGCAGGGCCCGCGCTTCGACACGCTTCCCACGCTTAGAATGCCGGTGATGCTGCAAAAAAAGGAACAGACGCGCGGCGCGGTTTTTTCGCAGGAAGGCCTTCGAACGCTTTACCCGGTTGAGGGCGTGGGAATTTATGACAAGGAACTTTTTGTCGGCATGGGCGGTTTTGACTGGACGATCAAAAGCCCGTATTGGCAGCTTATGGATTTCGGCTTTCGCGCCCACCTTTGGGGAGAGGAAATAGCGGTGACTCGATCGGTCAAGCTGGCCTACGAAATGGATCCTATTCCCGAGGACACAACTTCAGGCGATGATTACCGACGTTTTTATTTAAAGAATCTTGCGCCGGCCTTTCGCAAGGACTGCGCGCATTTGCCTTTGCTCAAATTTCCTGGCTATCTTTTTCAGGCGGCCAGGCAATTCAAGGGCGCCTGCAAGGATTTTTCCGAAGGCCGGCGCTGGGTTCACACGAACCGCTATCGCTGGAGGCGCGATCCCCGCACGATTTTTAGTCTTTGGAACCATTCCGGCGCCGAGGAAGATTTTCCCGCGCTGGGGCAGGAAACCTCGGCCTAAAGCAAAATAAACGGTACGGAATGGCGACGCTCGCGAGGGAAAGAATAGGGATTGTGTTGCAGGCTCGCCTGGACTCCTCGCGCCTGCCGGGAAAATCCATGCTTTTATTAGGCGGCCGCCCACTGATCCTGCGCGTGATGGAAGCGCTGCGGGAAATTCCGGCCGACGCCCGCGCGCTTGCATGTCCCGCCGACGCGCAAGCCGCCTTCGCTCCCCTGGCCGAGGAAGCCGGCTTCGCGCTTATCAAAGGCCCCAAGGACGATGTTCTTGCGCGCTATTGCATCGCGGCGCGGGAACTGTCCCTGGATCGCGTGATACGAGCCACCGGCGACAATCCTTTTGTCTTTATCGACGCGGCCATCGCGATAAACGCGCAAGCGCTTGAGTTGCGCGCGGATTATGCCGGCTATTCCGGCCTTCCCCACGGCGCCGGGGTTGAGTCCGTGCTTGCAGGAGCGCTGTTTGAGGCCGAGCAAAACGCAAAGGCTGTCAGCGAGCGCGAGCATGTCTGCCCCTACCTTTACGGCAACCCCGAAATTTTTCTTTTGCACAGGCCGCTTGCGCCTATTGCCTGGCGTAAATCCGGCGCGCGCCTTACCGTCGACACAAGCGAAGACTACGAACGCGCGGTGAAAATTTACGCCGCGCTTGACGACATGGAACGTGCGGGCGATTTTGCCCCCGGCGAGCGCTATGCCGGCGCGTCTATTCTGCGCGCTTACGAAAAAGCCTTTTCCTCCAAGGAAGCCCGGCGATGACGCGTCCCGGCGCGATCCTTGTCGTCCCAGCCTGTTCGTGCGGGCTGGGAGGCGGGCATTTGACCCGATGCTTGCGCCTTGTCAACGATCTTCGCGCGCTGGGAAGGGAAGCGACGCTTTTCCTTCCGGCCGCCTCTCAAGGTGCGGCCTATGCGCGCGAGCTATTGGACGAACGATGGATCGCCGCGAGCAAGGCCGACATCGAGGGCAATTCCTGGAGCCTTGTCGTATTGGATCTTTTCCGTACCTCGCGCGAGGAATACGATCTTTGGGCGAGCGTCGCGCCGGTTGTTGGCATAGATGAGGGCGGGGATCATCGAGGGCATTTTGATTTTCTTGTCGATATTCTTCCAAACCTTTGCAAGTCCGAGCCGAATGTCGCTGGCCCTTCGCTCCTGCCGCTTCCAAAAGATTTTATCCCCAAAAAAACATCAGTCGTAAACGCGCCAAAAATATTGATAACGTTTGGCCAGGAGGACAAAGCCGGGCTTGGCGCGGCGATCGCGTCGGCCTTATCGTTAGCGCTTGAAGGCGTCGGCAACGAAGGCCCGACCGCAAGCATTTTGATAGGCAATTTAGGCAAAAGCGGGGCAGGGCAGTGGCGCGGAATCGAGGCTCTGGAAGCCCTGCCTAATTTAAGCGCGCGCATAGGCGAATATGATTTGGCGATTACGCATTTTGGCCTTACCGCTTTCGAGGCGCTGTACGCGGGCGTTTCGGTTGCGCTTCTTTCGCCCACGCGCCTGCATGAAAGGCTTGCGAAAAAGGCCGGCTTCTATTCGCTGGGCGCGGGCACTGCAAAGGCGAAAAAGCTAGCCAAAAAATTAATAAAAAATGGTCGCGCGAACGCGGCCTTTCTTGAAAGCCTTGCCCGGCGCTGTCGCGCCTTGGCCGTTCGTCATGGCATCGATCGCAAGCCTGAACTGAGCCTGGCGCAATTGCTAAGCGGATTTTCGCCAAGCCCTATGCGCGACTGCGCGATCTGCGGCGCTCCCTTGAGCGCCCCCCCCTTGGCGCGCTTTGACGAACGCGCCTACAAACGCTGCGCGCAGTGCGGCGCTATAAGCATGGCAAGAACGGCGCCGCCCGCTCTGCAATATAGCAGGGAATATTTCTTTGAATTATATCAAAAACAATACGGCAAAACCTATATCGAGGATTTTCCAAACCTAATCGCCATGGCAAAAAAACGCATCGCGCGAATCAAGGCGCTCTTGCCGGCCCGGCTTGTCGGCGCCGCCATACTCGACATAGGCTGCGCCTACGGCCCTTTTCTTGCCGCGGCGCGCGACGAAGGCTTTTCCCCGCAGGGCATCGATCCCTCGCCGGACGCGGTAAGTTACGTAAGGCAAAGTCTTGGCCTTCCCGCATGCCAAGGCTTTTTCACTCCCGGCCTTTTCGACGAATGCCAATTCGACGCGATTACGCTCTGGTACGTGATCGAGCACTTCGAGGATTGCCGTAGCGCGCTTGCGGAAATACGGCGCGTGTTAAAGCCCGGGGGGGTATTGGCTTTTTCCACGCCCTCGTTCTCGGGCATTTCGGGTCGGCGCTCGCTTCGCGAGTTCCTTCGCCGCAGTCCCGAGGATCATTGGACGCTCTGGTCGCCCGGCTCCTGCAAAAAGGCGCTTGCGCTTGCCGGCTTTAGGGTTGAAAGGATTGTGGTTACCGGCCATCATCCCGAGCGCTTTCCTTTAATCAGGAGATTCGCGCGGGGCGAAAAAAATATTTTGCATAAAATGCTATTCGCTCTAAGCCGCGCATTTTCGCTAGGCGATACCTTCGAGGTTTACGCGCGCAGACTTTAAGCAATCGCTTTTAGGCGCAAAGCATCCAGGTAAGCTCGTGCTTGTTGTGATGCATATGCGCGACGGCGCTTCCCGGGATTCTTGCAAAGAGCTTGGGCGTTTCAAAATCAACAACCCCGCCATGAGTGGCGGGGTATGTTGTTTGGGTAAGGTGATTTTCGGAGGGTACATACCCCGCCCTAAAGGGTTGGGTATGTACCCTCCGAATACAATCAACATCGCTTGCGTTTGGGGTCCCAACTGTTCCCTGCATCTTAATCGTGCAAACAAAATTTTTGCAAAGTCCGCTTTCAAGCCATTTTTGGATCCAGCCGTAGAGTTTTGCCGGATAGCAGGCCGCGTCGCAAAAAAGCCAGTCCACTCTTCCTATGTCCTGCGGCCCCAGCGCAAAGGCGTCGCCTCGCTGAAAGGTTACGCCAGGCATTGCCGCAATGCGTTCGTCCAAGGGCGCCCTGTCAATGGAAAGAACCTGCGCGCCAAGACGTGCCAGCGCCCATGTCCAGCCGCCGGGACTTGCGCCAACGTCAAGGCAGCGCGCGCCGGGCTCCGGCCATGTTCGCAGGCGCGCGAGCGCTTCCCAAAGCTTAAGGTACGCGCGGCTTGGCGGGCCTTCCTTGTCCTGCTTAAACTCGATGGCGCCGGCCGGGAAAGGGCTTGAGCAGCGCGCGCTGGCGATCATCTCTCCCTCGCCTATGAGCGTCCAGGCGCCCATGGGCGCTTCCGGCGCGCTCCAGGGAAAGGCGCGCGGCTTTGCGCGTATGCTTGGCAGTTTCGACGCGATAAGCGCGCCCCTGCGAAAAAAAGCGCGCGGGCTCGGCGCCCAATTGCGCTGTATGCCGCGCAGGGCCGAGGCCGCCTCGCCAATGGACGAAAATTTCAGGCGAAAAGGCTCGAGCCAACAATTCCTGTGCCAAAAAACCTCCGGCGTAAGGCGCGTGTCGTGGATCAGGTGGCCCATGCCGGCGGCGCCGGGAAGCTCGGCGCGCAAATGCCCCTCGAAGCCCGGCGCCGGCTCGTAAAGCCTGCCGTCGATTTTTTCCATCATGCGCCATTGTACACATAAATGGGCAATGAATCCGCAATTTTCAAATTCAAGATATCGGTACGCTCGGCAGAGGGGAACTTCTCTTCCCTCCGTGTAACTCCGTGTCCTCCGTGGTTAAAAATTCTTCGATTTGGAAGAAGAATCAACTACGGAGTTTCGATCCGTGGTTTATCCGAATGTTAAACCGAGAATTGCTGGCAATGAATCCGCGCCCGGTGAAAAAACATCGAAAACATGCTACCCTGCGCTAGTGTTCCGGAATATTCGGTTTGCAAAATCGCAACGTTCGGTAATTCCTTGCCAGACAAGGAATTACCTCAACCTGCATACCGTCATTTGAATATTCCGGAACACTAGGATCATCATGAACGTATTCGAGCCGCTTTCGCGCGAGGCCCGCCGCATGCTTGACGGGCTTCCGGCGCTTGTCGATAAAACCTTTCCTCTTCCGGCGCGTTTTCGCTCCGGGCTGCCCTCCGACGTGGCCGAGCTTTCGCGGCTGCTTACCTCGGGCAGGGGGGAGCGCGCGCTTTCCTACATGAGCCGGCCGGCCCATCTTTCCGCGTACCTGCGCTATTTCATGCCCTGGAATGTTTATCGCCTTTGCAGGCTTTTGCCGGCATTGGACATAAGGCTAAGCCCGGGCGATTCGGTGACGGATTTGGGCTGCGGGCCTTTGGTCTTCGTTTGCGCGCTGTGGATTTCCAGGCCGGAACTGCGCGCCCTTCCGCTCGAATTTAATTGCGTCGACATGAGCGCTCCGGCTCTCGACGCAGGGAAAAAAATCTTCGCCGCGCTTGCGGGAGAAGCCGCGCCCTGGAAGATTCGCGCGCTGAGGGCGGACTTCACGCGCGAAAGGCCCCGCTCGCGCGCGGCGCTGGTATGCGCGGCGAACGCCTTCAACGAAACGCGCGGCGACGTATCGCGCCTTGGCTCGCAGGAGATAGCGCTTTCGGCGCGAAAGTCCGCCGGCCTGCTTGAAAGCCACGCGGCGAGCGGCGCCTCCATTCTGGTGGTGGAGCCGGGCTTTCCTCGCTGCGGGGAATTTATCGCCGCGCTGCGAGCCGCGCTTATCGAGCGCGGCCTTCGCCCGGCCTCTCCCTGCGCTCACGACGAGGCCTGCCCCATGGCCGTCTGCGCGCGCGGGCAGGGGAAGCGCTGGTGCCATTTCGCCTTTGAGACCGACGACGCGCCGCCGGAGCTTTTGCGCCTGTCGGATAGGGCAGGGCTTCCCAAGGCGCGCGCCACGGCAAGCTTTCTTTTTATGGCCGGATTGGAGCGGCGCGAGGGGGAGGGGCTTTTCGTGAGGATTATCTCCGATGCCTTCCCTGTCCCGCCTAAACGCCCCGGATCAAATCGCCTCGGGCGAGAACGCCTCGGGCGTTACGGATGCTGCGGGAAGGGCCTGGTGCTGCTCGCCGGAGACGAGAGGCCGATCTTGGCGGCCGCCTCCGGCGTGTTAGTGAAGGCTTGCTTTTCGGATGGAGCGCGCGATCCTAAGAGCGGCGCCCCTGTGGCTGAGCTTGCGCCGCCTGGCTAGGATCGTAGTTCGCGCCCCGTCCTATGTAGCGGAAAATCTCGTTCAGCCTTCGGATCTTGTGCGCGTCCGATTTTTTGTGCTGGTCCTTTTCGTCAAGCAGGATAGCCTTGCCCCCCAGCTTCTGGAAGCCTTCGACGTGAGTGGGCACGTCGTCGATAAAAAGCGCTTCCTTTATCGTTATGCCAAGCGTGTTTATGACTTTTTCGTAGACCTCTTTGTGCGGCTTGCCGACGAAATTGAACTGACGAATGTCGAAAATATGGGCGAAAAGATCGGCGATTCCGAGCTTGTCAAGAATCCTGTCGGCATGCTCGCGAGGCGAGTTCGTCAGGATCACCTTGGGCAGGGTTATGCAGGCCAGCATCTCCCTGAGCTCGTCGTCCCGCTTAAGGGAATCGGCCTCTTCCCCCGGATGCGCGGCGGCGAAGTACGCCTCGACGTCCTTAAAGCCTTTGTCCGCCATCAGCCATTCAAGGCAGGTGCCTCGCTTGCTCGCCTTCCTCTGTTCCCAGGCTTCCTCAGGGGAAACCCCAAGCAAGGCTCCGGAAAACTCCATCAGGCGCCGCTCCACGTTTTCCTCTAAGCCGAAGTTGCAGGAGTACAACGTATTGTCCAAGTCAAAAATTAGGTACTTAAGCATACCGCATTATACCGGATAATACACAAAAACCAAGCGCCTTAGGCGCGAATTTAGACGATTTTTTATTCATCCCGCTCATTTTCTGCATACGATCTACTCCAAAGGCGGAAAATACCCGGAAACGTCCCGTCCGGATCTTTCCATAAGATATACTTCCGCTTCGACCGGGAGCCAGGCCCTGCCGAAGTCGCTGTAAAGCTCGGATCTAAAACTCAGGGTGTAAAGGCCGCTGGGCGAAAGCGCCACGCTTTCCAGCATCTCCCCTATGCCCTGCGGCCTGAAAAGCGGAAGGATCGTTCCACCGGTCTCGTCGGCGAGAAAGCGCAGCTCGGGGGAGGGCGCCTCGTCGCCGACGATCACCGCGTTGAAGATTATCGAGTTGTTGGCCATGTACGCGGCCAGCTCGGCAAGGGTGTAATGCTCGAAGGCGAGGTCGCCCATGCGCCCGGTGCCCACGTACACGACCGACCTTTTCTGCTCGCCCATGAGCAGATCCGTGGCGGCCAGGCGCAGGCCCAGGTCGAAGCGCCAGGCGTCGGTGAAGTCCGCCGCGTTCCCGCGCGCCGAGGCTTCCAGCGCGTTCAGGCTCGGCTCCCTGCCGGGCTGCTCGCCGGCGGAAACCACCGAAAGAATGTTCCCGCTCGTTCCCAGGCCGCTTTCTATGTCGCTTATGGCGATGGCCAGCGTGTCCCGCAGGGCAAGGGTTTCCGGCGAGCGCTCGAAAAGCACGGACACGTCGGCGCGGTCGCTTCGGTAGGCCGGAATGTGGAAAACCTGGGCCGAAACCGGCCGGCCTTCCTCGGTAAGGACGAAGTTAAGCGACCCAAGCCCGACGATGGGGCGGCGAAGCCTGTCCTCCACCCGAACGTCGACCGTAACCAGGGGGAAGCGGTCGGCGTTGATCCGCTCGACCTGAACGAAAAGGCCCGCGGCCATGTCGTCTATGCGCGTAAGAAGGGGCACGTAGCCGGCGTCGAAGTTCGCCGCGAGGAGGTTTCCGTTCGCGTCCACGTCGGCGCTTATCACCCGCGCCGAGGGGCCGCCGGCGGAGCCAAGCTCGCGCGCGATGGCCGTGTTGGGATCGACGAGAAGGACGCGGTTTCCGTCCGCGGCGAGGATGCGGCCGTCGGAGGTGGCGCGCAGGCTTTCCGGGGAATTAAGGCCCTCGGCGAGGACCCCAAGGTAGTCGCCGTTGTAATCGAAGGAGTATATGCGCCCGGAAACCACGTCAGAAACGAACACGCGCCCGTCCAGCGCGGCGATGCCGGTGGGAGCGCGGAAGCCGTGGAAATCAGGGCCGCGCGTTCCAAAGGAAAGGATGAAAAGGCCGTCCGGGTCGAACTTCGAGACTCTCATGTTCCCGAAATCGACGACGTAAAGGTAGCCTTCCTCGTCGAAGGCAAGGTTTTGCGGGCCGACGAACTGCCCCTCGCCTATGCCCCGCGAGCCTATGTGCGCCTGCCACCTTCCGTCGGGGTGGAGCACGCTCACCCTTCCGCCGCGAAACTCGGAAACGTAAAGCCGGCCGTCCGGCCCGCGCGCTATGTCGTAGGGCCGGTCGAAGCCCTGAAGGGGGCCGCGCCTGCGTTCGAGAACCACGCCGTCGACGCCCACGCGCACCAGCTCGTTGCTTCCGAAGGCCACCACCCAGGACGATCCGTCGCCCACCGGAAGCACGGACGTGGGATGCCGGTACAGAACCTGATCCCCCGCGCGTCCCGGGAACTGCCCGGACTGAACGTAGCGGATGTCGTCGTCGGCTATGGGAAGGAAATTGCGCCGGCTGGAAACGGTCTCCGCGCGGCCGGCGACTATCATCCCCATTTCCGCGCCTCGCCCGTAGGCCTCGGCGGAGGCGCGCCACTGCTGCAGCGCTATGCCCTCAAAGCCGGAGCGATAGTAGGCCCTGCCGAGCCAGTCCAGAATGATCGCCTCGCCGGGCCTGAAGGAAAGGGCGCGCTCGAAGGAAAGGATCGCCTCGTTGAAGGCGAAGCGGTTGAAGGCCTGAACGCCTATGCGGAATTCGCGCGCCGCGTCCACGGCGTCAATGTCGTCGCCGCCGGTGACATGCCCGAGCGCCGAATCCGACTGCCCGAGCAAAAGCAGCGGGACGACGACAAAAAGCGACGCCGCCAGCGCTCGGGCTTTCATTTTAGGCCTCCCATCACTATGCGCAGGTGTTCCTGTATCTCGCGGGCCTCAGGCGCCAGGTCAAGGGCCTTGCGCAGCCAGTCGCGCGCGGCCACGGTTTCGCGGCACTTGTAGTAGGCCCAGCCAAGGGAGTCAAGGTACGCGGCGTTTTCCGGCTGAAGCTCCACGGCGCGGCGGCAGAACTTTAGCCCCTTAAGCGGGTCCATGCCCGTGTCGGCGAGGATAAAGCCCAGGCTGTTAAGCGCCGTGGCGTTGCCGTCCTCGATTCTCAGGGCCTTTTGGTAGTAGTCCACGGCGTTTCGGAAGCGCTTGCCGGCGTAGGCGGCGTAGGCCAGCATGTTGAAGACGACCGCGGACTCGAAGCCGGCCTTCAGAATGCGCGTGGCCTCGAACTCGGCCATTTTCGGCCTGTCCTCTATCGCGTGAATGTACGCAAGCGTCATCCGGCACTGGCATATGCGCAGGGGATCGCTTTCCCTGGCGACGACGCTCTCAAGGCAGGGAAGCGCGTCCTCGTGCTTTTCCAGCTTGGCGAAGCAGAGGCCCATGTAGTACGAGAGCTCGTTTCTTTCCTCGCCGCGCATGTCGGTGGGACCGGCCAGCAGAAGCTCGGCCAGCGCCTCGTCCCAGCGGCCTTCGTTGAAGAGCCTCGCTCCTTCCATCAGGCGCGTTTCCAGGATGCGCTTCTTTTTGGGCGCGGCCTTCCGCCTTTTTTCCCTCGCCCTTCCCCTCTCGCCGTCGTCGCGTTCCCCAAGGTCGCGCTCCGGCAGCCTGTCGAAAGGCTCGTTGATCACGGGCCTTTCGCTTGTCACGCTTGAAACAAATTCCTTCATGTTCCCCTCCCTCTCAATTAATCTCTAGGCGCCCGGCCTTGCCTCCTGAAGGAGGGCTGGGTGCGCGAAAACATCGCTAAGCGACGCGCAGCCGCGCGCGACGGCCTCGTAGTCCGATCCGATCATCGGCACGGCGCCTATGGCGTCAAGCCTCGGAACGCAGCGCATGATCCCGCCCGGCTCGCATACCGTCTCGATGCGGTCGCCGTACAGCCTTCGCGCCAGGCTCGCTCGCACGATGGCCTCGGGCTTTTCGTCCCGGTTCGGGATGTTCACGTTGATGAACGATTCCGGCTTCCAGCCGGCGAGCATCCCGCCCAGGTTTTCCGCGGCGAAGGAGACGGCCATCTCCCAGCGCCAGGGCCCCTCGGGGTCCCCGGCCAGGGAAAGCGCCAGGGCCGG
>WRAL01000020.1 GCA_009780285.1 Treponema sp. | reverse complement strand
CATAGCGTAGACGTATGAGCGGAAAATCCAGGCGTCCAGCAGGCCGCTTTTTTCCACGCTGCTGGCGCCATGCGGCCTGTCCCTTACTTCCTGGAAAATATCGGCGGCGAGATCGTAGCGGCCGGTCTCGAACGCGACCCTTCCTTCGAAAAACCTCGCGCGGTCGGCCCATTCCGGGCTTCCGGCGTCCAAAAAGCGCGAGAGCGCCTTGGACGCCAGCGTCGCCGACTTGGAAAGGTTTCCCCGCAGAAACTGAGCGGCGGCGCTGTAATAGGACGAAATTCCTATCTCCTGGGAATCGCCCGACTTGTTCGCGTTTTCCAGGGCGAAAAGCATGTACTCCTCGGTGTCGCCTATGCGCCTTTCCGCAAGGCTGGCCAGGGCGAAAAGCCTGTGGCAGCGCGAAAGCCAGGAATGGCCGCTTTTCTGGCAGAGAAGGGTGGCCGTCTTTACCGTCCTTGTCGCCGATTCGCCGTTATGCCAGCCAAGATGGTAAAGCGACTCGTTAAGCAGGGCCTGCGTCTTAATAAGCGGGAAGGCCGAGCATTCGGGCGTCGGCGCGGCGAAGGCGTCGCGTATTTTTTCCTCCCCCCCAAAGTGCAGCGCCAGCAGGGCCGTGATCACCGGCCGCAGCGCCTGCGCCCTCGCGATGCCGACCACGGCCCTAAGGTTTTCCGACTCGGCGAAGGCGGCGAGCGCCGCGCCATCGGAACATGCAAGCTCGCCGTAGATCGCGCGGAGAATAAGGCCGTCGTCTATTTCCCCTGAGCCGCCCAGCTCGGCCAGTATCTCAAGCAGCCTTACGCAGGGCTCAAGCCTCTTGCGCGAGACCCAGTCGAAAAGGCGGCCGCGCGTGAAGGCCCGCATCGAGTTCGTTTTTTCGGCGCCCAGGGCTTCCTCGGCCCGAGCGGCGAAGTCCTCGTGCCAGGGCGCGGGGTCAAGCGGCGTGTCAATCACGCGTAGCACGTGCATCAGGGACACGGAGCGGGAGATCATGCCGTCATTTTTGCCCATTTCGATAAGCGCGTCCGGGATAAGATCTGCCGGAAGGATCCGGCCGACGAGGGCGCAGAGATAGCCCATCTCCCAAAGGTCGGCGGGAAGATCGCTCGGAATCCCCTGCGCCGGCGCCTCGCTCGAGGCGCCGAACCTGCGGGGAAAAATTTGCCCCCATTTTTCGGTTTCCGCCCTGCTCAGGTCCCTTGCGCAAAGGCCCGTAAGAATGAACTCGTTGCGCGCGGCGAGCGCGGCTACAGCCACGTCGGAAGCGGCCCTTTCGTCCAGGCCGATATTTTCGATAATGACGACCGGCTGCGCGCCTTCCTTTCGCGCGCGCTCGGCATAAAGGGCCAAAAGCGCGGAGAAAAATTCGTCGGCCATTTTTATCGCGAAGGGCGACGGATCCTTTCGAAGCCTGTGTCGGAAAAGAAATTTCCTCATGGACATTAGTTTTTCCCAGGTTTCCGGATCCTCGCTCTCCATGGCCATCGCCAAGGGCCAGGAATCGCTTAGCGCGTTAAGCCCGCCCCTGCCAAAGCGCAGGAAAAGCGGCCCCAGACGGAATCCCTCGGCTCCCTGGGCGCCTGAGCTGGAAAAGCCTTCTACCCGGCGATACAGGCTGTCGCGCCGCCCTTCGAAAACCCGGCCGGTAATGAGGACTGAGGGACGATGGCCCGGCTCGAAAAGCCGGATATTTTTTTCCGGCAGCAAAAAGCCCGATCGCGCCGTTGAAACGAAAATCTTTTCTTCTTTTAGCTTGAAGAACGCCAGGTTCGCCCAGTTCCCCTGCTTTTCCACGGTGACGTAAGGCTTCAGCGCCTCGGAGGTTTTTTCGTCAAGATAGACCCCGCCGCCGTGAAAGCCACCGGAAAGAAAGCGGCAAAGCCCTTCGCAGGATTCCGGCAGCGTCTCGCCCAGCAGGATCGCGTGCCCGTGCAGGTCCGCCGTTGCCCCCTCGACGATCCTGGCAAGCCTTTCGATAAGGAAGAGCATGTCAAGCCAAAACCCCGGCGAGTTTTCGTTAAACGAGGCGCGCAGGGCTCCGCCGCCGCCGGTGATCTCGCCACCGGATTCCAGCGCGGCCTTGACCGCCATATCATTGATGCGCGGGACAAGGTTCGGCCTTGCTCGCTTTATCTGCGACATAAATCTGATGTAAAAGGCCATTTGTGCCATATTGGATTATCGGCAGTATTTGAGGGATTACGCGCGCGGAATACGGTAAAAATGCGCCGTTCGGAAAAGCGTTACCTCGGCATGTCCGCCAGGGACGAAATCCAAAAGTCCGCGCCGGGTAAGAGCGTCTCCTTTCCTACGGCGATCACGCTCATGCCGGCGGCCCGCGCCGCCTGCACGCCGGCCAGCGCGTCCTCGAAAACAACGCAGGCCTGGGGCGCAAGGCCCAGCGCCTCGGCGCCCTTCAAAAAAACCTCGGGGTCCGGCTTGGCCCTGGAAACGGAATTCCCGTCGATCACCGCGTCAAGAAGGGCCGAAAGGCCCAGCCGCTCAAGAACAGGCCGCGCGTTTCGGCTGGCCGATCCCAGGGCCGCAGGAGCGCCGTTTTCCCGCAAAAACAACAGGTATTCCCTCGCGCCGGGCAAAAGCGCGCTTTCGTCAAGCCCGCCAAGGCTTTGCGCGTACCAAAGGTTTTTTCGTTCGGCCGCTTCCTTCCGGGCGCGCTCATCCAGCTCCAGGCCGCCGATCTCAAGGAGGATTTCCATCGAGCGCATTCGGCTTACCCCTTTCAGCCTTTCGTTGTCCTCTTCGCGGAATTCAAAGCCAAGCTCGCGCGCCAGGCGCCTCCAGGCCAAAAAATGATAGCGCGCCGTGTCGACAAGAACGCCGTCCAGGTCGAAAATCGCGCCGCGTATGTCCGCGCCGGCTATGCCGAAAAGCTGCCGGGATCGTTCGCTCACGCATTCCTCCCGGCAAGCCGCCGCGCGATATTCTCGGCCTCTTCCCAACGCTCGTCCATCGAGCGGATCAGCGCGATTTGGGCGCGGCATCTTTCAAGATTATGAACGGGCCGCGAAATTTTGTAGTAAACGTCGCCGTCCAGGTAGTCGGTAAGAAAGCGCAGGGCCATAATATGCGTAAGGTTCCGCCCGGATTCGGCGGCAAGGTCAAGCTCGGCCTGCGTAAGGAAATCGCCGGCCGCCGAAAAGTAGCCGTCCAAGAGCGCCTCGAAAAAGCCCATGTCAAAGACGACCTTTTCCAGCGCCCTTTCGTCCTCGGCGGCGCGATTCGCGACCGTGCGAATCAAGTCGCCAAGGTCGTAAAGGCTCGCGCCGGGCATCACGGTGTCCAAATCCACGACGCAAAGCGCCTGCGCCGTTTCGTTGTCAAGAAGGATATTGTTGATTTTGACGTCGTTGTGGCAAATGCGCTCGGGGATTTTTCCCTCGCGTAGGGCCCGAACGATTAGGGCGCCGCGCTCCTCGTTTTCCCGCATAAAGGCGATCTCCGCCTCGGCTCCGGCGGCCCTGGAGCGGGGATCGCTTTCCAGCGCGCGCCTGAAATTTTCATAGCGCATCTCCATGTCGTGGAAGCGCGGGATCGTGTCGCGCAGGCGCGGCGCCGGCAGGTCCGCAAGCTGTTTTTGAAAAAGGCCGGCGCATTCGCCCAGGAAGCGCGCGCTTTCCGGCCCGTCGATCGTGTCTTTTGAATGACTTCCTTCTATATAAAGGTACGTTCGCCACCATCCGCCGGCGGAATCCCGCGCCCAGGGCTTGCCGTCCCGCGCCGGAACCACGCTTAGCGCGCGCCGGCTTGAGTCGGCCCGGCCGAGCATCTTGCCGGCCAGATGCTCCGTTACCCTGACGATATTTTCCATTACCTCGTCCGGCTTCGTGAAAACCAGCTCGTTGATCCGCTGATGAACGTAGCGCGCGCGGACGCCGGCCTGGTTCCAGACGGAAAGAAAGGTTTCGTTGATATGCCCGTTTCCAAAAGGGGCGGCATTGACGAAATCGCCGTAAATCGCGAACTGAGGGATAGCCTCTTGCAGCATTGCGTTGCTCATGGCGCATTGTACACGCCGGGCGAGCTTTGCGAAAGACGCGCCGGAAAAAAACGCCCCAAAGCGCGAAATTTCTTCGGAAGGCGCTTGACCAAACGCCGCGATTTCGGTAGGATCATAGCATGTGTAAATTCGCTGTTCGTCCGCGTGAGCGGTGGGCGCGGAATTGCCCTTGTAGCTCAGTTGGCAGAGCATATCCATGGTAAGGATAAGGTCACCAGTTCGATTCTGGTCGAGGGCTTGGGATGGCGCGCCTGGCGCGGCCCATATTTGTTTGACGAGAGGTTGATTTATGGCAAGCAAGAAGAACGTCGTGGAGCTTATCGCGCTTCAGTGCAGCGAGTGCAAGCGCCGCAACTACACGACCAGCAAGAATCGCCGGAACACGCAGGAAAAGCTGGAATTTCGCAAGTATTGTCCTTTCGATCGAAAGCACACTGCGCACAAGGAAACCAAGATAAAGTAGCCCGACATAGGCGTATAGCTCAGTTGGTAGAGCGGCGGTCTCCAAAACCGCAGGTCGCGGGTTCGAAGCCTGCTGCGCCTGGACGCGCCTATGGCGCCTTAAAATGGGGAGAGCATGAGAAAGATAATTCAATTCGCCAAGGAATCCTACGCCGAGCTTCGGAAGGTGATTTGGCCGAACAGGGAAGACGTGATTAGCTCGGTCAAGGTCGTGCTTATCTCCACCGCGATAGTGGCGGCGATTTTGGGCCTTATCGACATGCTCTTGCTCTTGGGCATTAGGGCAATTTTTTAGCCGGCGCCGCCGAAAGCGGAAGGGAAAAAATGGCTACAGGCTGGTACGTTCTTCACGTCTACTCCGGTTACGAGAAGAAGATAAAGAAAGTTATCGAAAAAATGCTGGAAACGGGCGATCTGGAGCGCGAGGTCGTCAGGGACATCAAGATCCCCAGCGAGAAGTTCATCGATAAAAAGAAGGACGGCAAGGACGTCACGATAACCCGGAACTTCCTTCCCGGCTACATTCTCGTCGAGATGGACGTTTCCGACTCGGATCTGGGCTGGAAGATTCCCTGCTCCAAGATCAGGAACGTTCAGGGCGTGACCGGGTTCGTGGGCGTTCCGGCCGGGACGAAGCCCAAGCCGCTTAGCAGCGACGAGGCGCGCGCCATTTTGCAGAAGTCCGGCGAGATGAAGGGCGAGCGGACGATTCGCGCGCGCCAGAGCTTCGAGCAGGGCGAGCAGGTAAAGATCACCGACGGGCCTTTCAACACCTTCTCCGGCGTGATCGACGAGGTTTACGCCGACAAGAACAAGCTCAAGGTTATGGTAGGGATTTTCGGCCGGAACACTCCGGTCGAGGTCGATATGATGCAGGTGGAAAAGGTTTAGGACGCGATTGCAGGCCCGGATTCGGGCTTTGAGAGGGACGGCTGCAGGTTTTGCCCGCGCGCCGTGTGGACACAGCCGGTGGGAGGGATTTCGCGCTCCGCGCGAGGCCCGTTTGTCCGCGACAAAGCGGCAAGCACCACAAAGGAGAAAGAATGGCAAAGAAGAGAGTCGTGGCTTACGTCAAGCTGCAATGCCCGGCGGGAAAGGCCACGCCGGCGCCGCCCGTGGGGCCGGCGCTGGGGCCGCACGGCGTAAGCTCGCCGATGTTCGTCCAGCAGTTCAACGACAGGACAAAGAACATGGAGCCGGGGCTTACGATCCCGGTGGTGGTGACGGTCTACGCGGACAAGTCGTTTTCCTTCATATTGAAGACGCCGCCGGCCGCCGTTTTGATCAGGAAGGCCGCGGGCCTGGAAAAAGGCTCGGCCACCCCGCACAAGGTCAAGGTAGGCAAGCTGCCCCGCGCCAAGCTGGAGGAGATCGCCAAGCAGAAAATGCCTGACATCACCGCCAACGATCTGGACGCGGCGATGAAGATCATCGCCGGAACCGCCCGCTCGATGGGCATCGAGGTTGAAAAATGAAGCGCGGAAAAAAATACCGGGAAAGCCTGACCAAATACGACCCCGAAAACGTTTACGGCCTTGACGAGGGAGTCGGGATCGTCAAGTCCCTTGCCTTCGCCAAGTTCGACGAGACCGTCGATCTTTCGGTCAAGCTGAATTTGAAAAAGAGCCAGTCCGTGCGCGACACGCTTGTTTTGCCCAACCAGTTTAGGGGCGAAAAGCGCGTCCTTGTTTTCTGCAAGTCGGAAAAGGAAAAAGAGGCCCTGGACGCCGGAGCCGCCTTCGTGGGCGCGGACGACCTTATCGACAAGGTAAAGGGCGGCTGGACGGATTTCGACGTGGCCGTCGCCACGCCGGACATGATGAAGGACGTGGGAAAGCTGGGCATGGTTCTGGGGCGCAAGGGGCTTATGCCCAACCCGAAAACCGGCACGGTAACTTTTGACCTAAAAGGCGCCCTGTCCGAGCTTAAAAAGGGCCGCACGGAATTCCGCGCCGACAAAACCGGCGTGGTGCATCTTGCCGTGGGCAAGGTTTCGATGGGATCCGATCTGATCTGCGAGAACGTTCGGACGGTGGTGGCGGAGATCAAGCGCAAGCGCCCGGCGGACGCGAAGGGCGAGTTCGTTCGTTCCGTTTCGGTGGCCGCGACCATGGGCCCTGGCGTGTGGGTCTCGGTGGGGGAATAGGCGAACAGCCAAAGGAGTAATTATGGCGATTGTTGCTAAAAGATTGCAGGAGAGCAAAACCCAGGCCATCGGCGAGCTGAAGGAAGCCCTGGGCTCCTCCGAGGACTTTATTTTCACCGATTATCGCGGCCTTACGGTGGAGCAGATCACGGCGCTGCGCCGAGGCTTGCGCGAGAAGGAAGTTACCTACAAGGTCGTAAAAAACAGCTTCGCGCGCATTGCCTTCGAGCAGCTTTCCATGCCGGACGTTTCGGCCTACCTTGTCGGCCCGACGGCCGTCGCGGTGGCGCCGAAGGATTCGAACGAGGTGGCGAAGATACTTTTCGAGTTCGCCAAGGAAACCCCGGCCTTGCAGGTAAAGGGCGCCTTGGTCGCCGGCGCGATTTACGACGCCAAGCAGACCGAGGCCTATTCGAAGCTGCCGGGCAGGCTGGAGCTTATTTCCATGCTTATGTCCGTGATGAACGGCCCGGCGCGCGGCCTTGTTTCGGCGCTGAACGACGTTCCGTCCAGGCTGGCGCGCACGCTCCAGGCCGTCGCTGACAAGAAAGGCGGCGGCGGGTCTGGCGCCGTTGAAAGCGCCGCCGACAGCGCCGCTTCCGATGGGGCCGGAACCGCTGAAAGCGCCGCCGAAAGCGCCGCCTCGGACGTAGCCGGCGCCGCTGAAGGCGCCGCCTCGGCCGAGGCCGGAGCCGCCGAAGGCGCCGCCTCCGAGGGCGGCGAGTAGACAGATTTTTTTGCGCGGCCTCGTCGAGGCGCGCGGGGAAATATCCGGCCTTGCTTGCCTTTCGTTAAGGCGCGGGGCCAAACCCGTCAGGCTTCCGGCTGCTGCCGTTCCTGACGGGAAAAAAAAGCCGGCATGTCCGGCGCGCGCCACGTATGAGGCGCGCGATTCGCAAAGACGAAGGAGAAGATAATATGGCAGCGACAAAAGAGGAAATCCTGGAAGCGATCGCGTCGATGACGGTTTTGGAAGTGTCCGAGCTCGTTAAGATGATGGAGGAAAAGTTCGGCGTTTCGGCGGCGGCTCCGGTAGCGGTGGCCGCGGCGGGCGGCGCGGCGGCTCCGGCCGCGGCGGCAGAGGAAAAGACCGAGTTTACCGTCATCCTTGAAGGCTTCGAGGAGTCCAAGAAGATCGCGGTGATCAAGGAAGTCAGGGCCGTTACGAACCTTGGCCTTAAGGAGGCGAAAGACCTTGTCGAAGGCGCGCCCAAACCGCTCAAGGAGAATGTCTCCAAGGACGAGGCCGCGAAGATCAAGGAAACGATCACCGCGGCTGGCGGGAAGGTTAAAATTGACTAAGGGGATGGCTTCCCTTGGGCCTTTCGCCCGAGGGAAGCCGGCCGCTGATTTTGCGCTGCTGGGCAGCAGCGCGGCAGCTTTCGCTTTTTAGCCCTCAATGGGCCGTTCGCTCGAAGCGACGGCTTTTTTGAGGGTTCTTGGCGTGTTTGGGCGCGGATCGCGGCCCGGGCGCGCGGCGGGGTCATTTTCGTGGAGGGAACCGCCGGCTTCCGCCGGCCATCGCGCGGTTCCTAAGGAAGCGTCGATTAAGCCCAATGGGGGTTTAATCGGCGCTGCTTAACCGCTTCCGCGAGCGTCAGCGAGCGGAAGCTAAAGGAACCGCTGAATTCCTTATCAAATCGGCGGTTCCCTAAAGAGCGGCTCGCGGCCTTTTGGCCCAAACCGCCGGGCCATTCCCGACCAATACGGCCGGGGACGGCCCAATCGAAGGCAGGGAGGATCAGCGATGAAGGGAAACTTGGCCGGCAGGCGCACGTACATAGGAAAGGACATAAAGGACGTTGCGGAGCTGCCGAATTTAGTTGACATACAGCTGCGCTCTTACGAGGCGTTTTTGCAAAGGGAAAGCGCGCGAAAAGGCGAAAAGCTGGCCATGCAGGGGCTTGAGGAAGTCTTTCAGTCGACTTTTCCCATAGACAGTCCCAGCGGCGACATGAGGCTGACCTACGAGTATTACACGCTTGACGAGGAAAGCGTGAAATTTTCCGAGTTCGACTGCAAGCAAAAAGGCATAACCTACGCGATACCGCTTAAGGCCCGCGTCAACCTTATTTTTCAGACCACGGGCGAGATTAGGCAAAAAGATATTTACATGGGCGACATCCCGATCATGACCGAGCGGGGGACTTTTATCATCAACGGCGCGGAGCGGGTCGTGGTTTCGCAGATTCATCGCTCGCCGGGCGTCATCTTTAGCCATGACAAAGGAACGTATTCGTCCCGCCTTATTCCCTACCGGGGAAGCTGGCTGGAATTCGAGATTGACCAGAAGCGCGAGCTTATTTACGCCAAGGTTGACAGGAAGAAGCGCATCCTTGGCACGATTTTCCTGCGGGCCTTGGGCTTTGAAAGCCGCGAGGACATAATCAAGGCTTTTTACACCTCGCGGACCATCGATGTCAGCATGGAAAACAAGGAGCTTCTGACCGGCCAGGTGCTTGCCGCCGCCGTATGGGTAAAGGACGAGTCCGGCGAGCGCGAGGGCATGAGAAAGCTGTACAACGCCGGGGAAAAGCTTCTTCCGCACAGCGTCGACGACATACTCTCGATGGGAGTGCCCTCGATCGAGGCGATCAGTTTCGTGGACGCGGACGGCTCGGGCGACGACAAGGCGGAAAACCGCTCGCTGGATTCGGCGATACTGATCAATTGCTTCGAGCGCGAGGAAGTGAAATTTTCCAAGGAAGGCTCCGAATCCGACGAAATCACCAGGGAGGAAGCGCTTGCCTCGGTTTTTTCGGTGCTTATGCAGGGCGAGTCGATTTCCACGACGGCGGCGGAAAAGGAGCTTATGGGCATGTTCTTTTCCAGCCGTCGCTACGACCTGGGAAGGGTAGGGCGCTACCAGCTTAACAAAAGGTTTGACTTTGACGCCTCGGTCGAGGATCACACGCTGACGATGCAGGACATCGTGGCAACGATGAAGCATTTGATTCGCGTCTACATAGGCGACGAGAATATCGACGACATCGATCACCTGGGCAACAGGCGCGTGCGCTCGGTGGGCGAGCTTATGGCCGTTTTCCTTAAGACGGCTTTTGGCCGCATGGAGCGCGTGGTCAAGGAGCGCATGAGCCTTAAGGAAACCGACACGATCAAGCCGCAGGACCTTGTTTCGATCAAGCCGGTGGTCGCGGCCATCAAGGAATTTTTCGGGTCGAGCCAGCTTTCCCAGTTCATGGATCAGGTAAACCCTTTGGCCGAGCTTACCCACAAGCGCAGGCTTAACGCGCTGGGGCCGGGCGGCCTTTCGCGCGAGCGCGCCGGCTTCGAGGTTCGCGACGTGCATTACACCCATTACGGGCGCATGTGCCCGGTCGAGACGCCCGAAGGCCCGAACATCGGCCTTATCGTTTCGCTTGCGAACTACACGCGCGTCAACGATTACGGCTTTTTGGAAACGCCGTATCGGAAAGTAAGCAAGGGCGTGGCGACGAAGGAAGTCGAGTACCTTTCCGCCAAGGACGAGGATCGCTACTTTATCGCGCAGGCCTCGGCCAGGCTCGACGATTCCGGCGCCTTTGCCGACGAGCAGATTTCCTGCCGCCGTCAGGGGGACTACACGGCGCGCGCCCCCGAGGACATTCAGTACATGGACGTTTCGCCTAAGCAGATAATCTCGGTTTCGGCCTCGCTCATTCCGTTTCTGGAGCATGACGACGCGAACCGCGTGCTCATGGGCTCCAACATGCAGAGGCAGGCCATGCCGCTCGTCTTTCCCGAGGCGCCGAGGGTGGGAACCGGAATGGAAGGCAAGTGCGCCTACGATTCCGGCGTTCTTGCCAAGGCCGTTCGCGGCGGAACGGTGGCGCGGGTAACGGCGAGCCAGGTGGTGATCAGGCCGGACGAGCCGGGCGCGATGAAGCCCCTCACCCAGGTCATCATCGACGAGGACGGCAACGACGTTTATCGGCTGGTTAAATTCCAGCGCACCAACCAGGACACCTGCTACAATCAAAGGCCCATCGTGAACGTAGGCGACAAGATTGTCGCCGGGCAGGTAAT
>WRAL01000019.1 GCA_009780285.1 Treponema sp. | reverse complement strand
GTGTTCGAGCTTGACTACATGCCCAAGGCCTGGAACTATGGACACGCGCGGGGACAGGATTTCCTTCGCCGACCGCATCCTTCCGCCCGGCGAGGGCGCCGAGGGCCTTGCGCCCGGGGAAGCGGCCGGCGCCCGCCTTTGCGCGGGCGAGCGCTACGAGCTTGCGGCCATAGACAAAACGCGCAGGAAGCTGACCCTTGCCCTTCGCAAGGCGGCCTCCCCTTTCGGCCAGGTCGAGATCCAAAAAACCTACTCGCTGAAAAAGGACTCGCTTTGCGTAAGCTACTCGCTTTCGAGCTCGGCGCCGGAAAAAGCCGAATTTCGCTTCGCGCCGGAGATCGACCTTTCGCTTCCCGGCCGCGGCGAGGCCTGCGCGAGGTTTTACGCGTGCAGGCAGGACGAGGCGGACGAGGCCCTGCGCGAAGGGATCGCGCCGGCGGGAAAATCGGGCGCCTCGGGGACGCTGCGCGGCCTTAGCGGCCTTAAGATCCACGACATAAGGAACGAGGCGCAGATCGCGCTTTTGGCAAGCCGGCCTTTTTCCGCCCGCGTCGCGCAGATAATTTCCGGGGAGGATCTTTTCCAGGCCTTCTGCCTGATGCCGGCTTTCGACGTTTCGCTGGAGGCGGGAAAGACCTGGGAAGTGGATTTCACGCTGAAATTCTCGCATTAGTGTTCCGGAATATTCAAATGACGGTATGCAGGTTGAGGTAATTCCTTGCCCGGCAAGGAATTACCGAACGTTGCGATTTTGCAAGCCGAATATTCCGGAACACTAGCGTTCCGGCGCCAAGGCGCTTGCGCAATTCTCGTTTCGTGCTACACTATTCCTCATGGATCTGCACAAAATCGACAAAAACGTCATCTTCAGGCACCGCGCTCCGCGGAAGGCCGGAAAATTTTGAAAGGAGCAATGCATGAAAACAGTCATTGAGCTATTGCACAGAGGGGCCGCCGAGCATGGGGACATGGCGTATCTTGGGGGCAAGGTCGGATACGAGTGGAAAACCTGTAGCTTCAAGGAAACGGACAGGCTTTCCGCGATCTTCGCCTCGGCGCTGATCTCGCTGGGCTTCAAGGACAGGGACAACATCGCGATACTTTCGGAAGGCCGCCCGCAATGGGTGATCTGCGAGTACGGCGTTCTCAAGGCGGACTGCGTCTCGGTGCCGCTTTCCACCAAGCTGACCGAGGGCGAGATAATCTTCCGCCTGGATCACTCCGAATCGAAGGCGCTGTTGGTGTCTGAAAACAATTACCAAAAAGCCGTCGACGCTCTGAAGGAAACGAGCGTCGCTCCCAAGGTGATCGTGATCTCGCCGCGCACTCCCGCCCTTGCAGACATCATGGCGAAAAACCCCCTTCCGGGAGGCGCGCAGCCGCTTTTTTACGACGACCTGATGGACGACGCCGAGAGAGCCTTCGGCGCGCATGAGGCGCGCATAGCGGAAATCGAAAAAAACCTTGGCGCCGACGACGTCGTGACGATCAGCTACACGTCGGGGACTTCCGGCAACCCTAGGGGCATCATGCTTACCCACCGTAACTACCTTCACAACACCGAAAACGCGCTGAAGACCGTCACGATAAAAAAAGGCTGGACGAGCCTTATCATGCTGCCCCTGGATCACGCCTTCGCGCACACGGTGGGGCTTTACATTTTCCTCCGCAGGGGCCTGACGATGTACTTCGTCGACTCGCAGGGCGGCGCCATGGCGACGCTTCGGAACCTTCCCATAAACCTCAAGGAGCTGAAGCCGGACTTTTTGATCATAGTCCCCGCGCTGGCCGGGAATTTCATGAAAAAAATGTCGCACGGCGTTTCCGAGAAAGGCGGCCTCGTCCAAAAGCTTTTCGAGGCCGGGGTAAAGGCCGGCGCGAGGCGCATAGGCGACGGCTTCAACAAGCCGCCGCTGGGAACGCGCCTGGCGAATTTCCTGCCCTGGGCCCTGGCCAACGCGATAATCTTTCCGAAGCTGCGCGCCGTTTTCGGCGGAAGAATGCTGTTCGCCATAGGCGGCGGCGCGATGATGGAGACGAAGCAGCAGGAATTTTTCGCCGCGATAGGCGCGCCGATCTATCCGGGATACGGGCTTACCGAGAACGCGCCCATCGTCTGCTCCAATTCCCACGAAAGGCACAAATACGGCACGGCCGGCGCGATCATCGCCGACACGGAAGTGCGGATCATGAAGGACGCCGCTACCGAGTGCGCAAGGGGCGAGCAGGGCGAGATAGTGGTTCGCGGCGGCTCGGTGATGAAAGGCTACTACAAAAACCCCCAGGCCACGGCCGAGGCCATCGTCGACGGCTGGCTCTGGACCGGCGACCTTGGCAATATCGACTCGGACGGCTTTCTTTCGGTAAGCGGAAGGGCCAAGGCGCTTTTGATCGCCCCGGACGGGGAAAAGTTCAGCCCCGAGGTGATCGAGGAGGCGATCTGCAGCACGTCGAAGTTCGTGAACCAGATCATGGTCTACAACGACCACTGCAAATTCACCTGCGCCGTGATGACCGTGAACGTGCCGGAACTGAAGGCTGCGGTGCAGGCCCTGGGGCTTTTGCTTTCCTTCGACGACGACTTGGACAAAATCATCGCGCTGTTGCGGGAGGACGTCTTCGCCTACGCGAAAAAGCCCGAATACGCGGCGAACATCCCAAGCCAATGGAGGCCGGCGTCCTTCGCCGTGGTTCCGGGCGTTTTCGACGAGAACAACGGCTTTTTGAACGCCACGCTCAAAATGGTGCGCCACAAAGTGCGCGAGGCGTTCCAGCCGCGCATAGACGAGCTGTACCAGGGAGGCTCGGCGGATCCCATGCTTCCCGGCAACAGGAAGGCCCTGCGGGAAATTTTGAGGGGCTAGTGTTCTGGAATATTCAAATGACGGTATGCAGGTTGAGGTAATTCTTGCCTGGCAAGGAATTACCGAACGTTGCGATTTTGCAAACCGAATATTCCGGAACACTAGGGAAGCACTGATTAAACCCAATGGGGGTTTAATCAGTGCTACTTACCCGCTTCTGCGCAGCGCTAGCGAGCAGAAGTAAAAAGGAACCGCTGAATTCCCTTTTTAATCAGCGGTTCCCTAGGCTCTTCGCGCGCCGCTTGACGAAGACTCGCGCGGCGCGCTATGCTAAGCCTGCCAGGAGAGATGCGAGAGCGGTTGAATCGGGCGGTCTCGAAAACCGTTGAACCCTCGCGGGTTCCGGGGGTTCGAATCCCCCTCTCTCCGAAACGGCGCGCGAAAGCCGCGGAGGCTATCGCGCGGCCTGGAGAGATGTCCGAGTGGTCGAAGGTGCAGCATTGGAAGTGCTGTGTGCCCGCAAGGGCACCGAGGGTTCGAATCCCTCTCTCTCCGTTTGTTTTTGCCAGGGATGCGGGCGTTATCCCGCTGAAGCGTCCTCTCCAATTCGCGCGGTCCGCATTCGTTTTAAAAGGGGAGAACCATGACCTTAGGCTATGTCGTAATCGTTTTGTTGGGCTTTGCGCTGGCGCAAATTCTGCAAATCATATTGCTGATCGTCTTGTTGGCGAAAGGCCGGCGGGGCGGCAACGAGGAAGTCCTTCGCAAGCTGGGCGACTACGATCGAAGGCTTGAAAAGAGCGAGGCCGGCCTGCGCGAGGAATTCGCGCGCAGCCGCGACGAGTCCGGCAGGGGCGCCCGCGAGGCGCGCGAGGAGCTTTCGGCTAGCCTGGCCTCTTTCGCCGGCCTTATCGACAATAAAATGCGCGCTATACAGGAATTCCTGGATTCGGGCCTTAAATACAACCGCGAGGAGCTGGGAAGATCCGCCAAGGAAAGCCGCGAGGAGCTTGTCGCCTCGCTGAAATCCTTCGAGGAAAAGTCCTCGGCCAAAACCGAGGCGCTCACCCGGGACATGCGCGAAAGCCTGGAACGAAACCGCGTTTCCGTGGAAAGAAAGCTGGCGGAGATCCAGGACGGCAACGAAAAAAAACTGGAAAAAATGCGGGAAACCGTGGACGAAAAGCTGCAAAAAACGCTGGAGGCGCGCCTGGGCGAATCCTTCAAGCTGGTAAGCGAGCGCCTGGAGCTCGTGCAAAAAGGCCTGGGGGAAATGCAGAACCTTGCCTCCGACGTGGGCGACCTGAAAAAAGTTATGTCGAACGTTAAAACAAAGGGCGTTCTTGGCGAATACCAGCTTGGCGCGATCCTCGAGCAGATGCTCAGCCCAAGCCAGTATGAAAAAAACGTTAAGACAAAGCCGTCGAGCAACGGCCACGTCGAGTTCGCCATTAAAATTCCCAGCCGGGAGGATTCAAGCAAAACCGTCTGGCTGCCCATAGACGCGAAGCTGCCCACAAGCGGCTACGAGACGCTCGTGGACGCCTACGACAAGGGGGACAAGGACGCGATCGACTCGGCGCGCAGGGCCTTCGCCCGAACGGTAAAAGGCTTCGCAAAGGATATTAGGGAAAAATACATCGACTCGCCTAACACAACGGACTTTGGAATTATGTTTTTGCCCTTCGAAGGCGCCTACGCCGAGGTCGTGCGCGACCCCGAGCTTTTCGAGGGCATACAGCGCGAGCATCAGATTATCGTTACCGGCCCCTCCACTATCGCCGCGCTTTTGAACGCCCTGCAAATAGGCTTCAGAAGCCTTGCCGTGGAAAAAGGCACGGGACTTATTCTAAGCACCTTAAGCGCCGTCAAAAAGGAATTCGGCAGCTTCGAGGCGATTTTGGTAAAGGTAAAGGATCAGATCGACCGAGCAAGCTCGACCCTGGACGAAACGGTGGGCAAGCGCGCCAAGGCGATAAACCGTGCGCTTAAGAAGGTCGAGACGACGGCCGACGTTTCCCCCGGCCGGCAATTGCTCGCCGAGTCCGCCCTGGATTTCGACGACGCGGAATAAGCGCGCCTAGCGTTCCAGCGGAACGCCGGCTTTGTCCTTGAAGGCAAGCTTCATCAAAAGCGGGGTTACCAGCACGGTGGCAAGCACCACCACGATGATGCTTGGGAACAAAAGCGAGCTTATGTAGCCGGCGGCTATGCCCTTTGCGGCGACGATAAAGGAAACCTCGCCGCGCGCCACCATTCCGGTCCCCACTTGCAGGCTTTCCCTGTTGGTAAACTTGCTCAGCTTCGCGCCAAGGCCGCAGCCGATAATTTTTGAAAGTATCGCCACAACCACAAGCAAGGCGGTAAAGATCACGAGGCTTCCGGTCATTCCCGCGAAGGAAGTGTGAAGCCCTATATTGACGAGAAAGATGGGAGTGAAAAAAACGTAGGACAGCTTGCTCGTCCTTGATTCCAGGAACTGCTCGCATCTGGTGCTGCAAAAGGCGATGCCGGCTATGTAGGCGCCGGTAATGTCGGCCAGCCCGAAAAATTCCGCGAGGTAGGCCATCAAAAAGCAATACGCCACGGCGAAAACCGAAAGCCGCCTTGCCGCGCCGAATCGGTCGTACATGTAATTGAACAGCTTGTAAACCAAAAGCCCCACCCCAAGCGCAAGCGCGAAGAACGCCACGATCTTTACAAGCACGAGCGCGAGCGCCGCGTAGGAAAAGGCCGCGCCGCCCATGCCCATAACGATGGCAAGCAGGACAATGACAAAGATATCGTCAAAAAGGGACGCGCCGAGAAGCACGGTTCCTGTTTTCGTCTTGAGCTTTCCCATCTCGGTAAGGGCCTCGATGGTGATGCTCGTGGACATGGACGCGATCACGATGCCCACGAAAAAGCTTTCGAAGGTCGGCCTTCCAAAGAGGAGCGCGATTCCAAAGCCGCCGCCCAGCGCGACGATCACCCCAAGCGCGGAGATAAGCGCCGAGGCTTTAAGCGAGCTGCGAAGCTGCCTGTAGTCGGTTTCCATGCCGGCGCAAAAAAGCAGAAGCACCACGCCGATTTCCGCAAGCACGGAAATCGTCTCGCTTGGCTGAATGATGCCGAAAACCGCGGGACCCAAAAGAACGCCGGCAACGAGCGCGCCTATCACCTGCGGCAGGTGAATTTTCGTAACAAAAATCGCCAGGATTTTCGTCGAAAGGAGAATCAGCGCTATGACCAAAAAAATGTGGGCGTCAATCATACTGTCCCTTGAGTCCGCTTACTGCGCTCTCTTCGTTATGCGCGCGCCCAGCGCCGAAAGCCTGTTCTCCAGGTTTTCATAGCCGCGCTCGATCTGGTACACGTTTCGGATCACGCTTCTTCCCTCGGCGCAGAGGGCCGCGATAAGCATGGCCATTCCGGCGCGGATGTCCGGGCTGGTCAGCTCCGAGCCGTGCAGTTTCGCCGGGCCGCTGACCACGGCGCGATGCGGATCGCAAAGCACGATGCGCGCGCCCATTCCGATCAGCTTGTCCACAAAGAACATGCGCGACTCGTACATTTTTTCGTGTATCAAAACCGTTCCCTTGACCTGCGTCGCGGCAACGGTGATTATGCTCGTCAAGTCCGGCGGAAAGCCCGGCCAGGGCGCGTCGTCGATTTTGGGAATCATGCCGCCCAGATCGTAGTTCACTTCCATGGCCTGGCCTTTCGGCACGCGAAGGACAAGCCCTTCGTGCTCCCAACAGATGCCCAGCTTTCCGAAGGCGATTTTAGCCGGGCGCATGTCCTGCTCGCGGACGCCCTCGATAAAAAGCTCGCCGTTCGTGACGGCGGCGAGCCCGATGAAAGAGCCGACTTCCATAAAGTCGGCTCCAATGGTAAAGTCGCAGCCGGAAAGTTTTTCCACGCCGTCGATCGTAAGAATGTTCGAGCCTATGCCCGCTATCCTCGCGCCCATCGAAACGAGCATGTTGCAGAGATCCTGAACGTGCGGCTCGCTCGCCGCGTTGGAAAGAACGGTTCTTCCCTGCGCAAGACAGGCGGCCATGATCGCGTTTTCCGTTCCGGTAACCGAGGCCTCGTCAAGAAAAATGTCGGCGCCTTTAAGCGGCCGCCCGGTCAGGGTAAAGGCGTCGTTGACCTCGACGCTCGCGCCAAGCTCGGAGAAGGCGAGAAAGTGCGTGTCCAGCCGGCGCCGGCCGATCACGTCGCCGCCGGGCGGGGGCAGGATCACCTTGCCAAGGCGGGCAAGGAGCGGGCCGGCGAAAAGAATCGACGCGCGGATTTTTTTCGCGAGATCGGCCGGCAAGGTGGAGGAATCGACCTTTTCCATGCGCAGGCTGAAAACGTTCGGCTCGAGCCTTTCGACGCTCCCTCCGAGCGCGCGGAGGATCTCGAACATCATCTGCGCGTCCTCGATCTCGGGGACGTTCCGCAGAACGACCGGCCGATCGGTCAGAAGCGCCGCCGCGATGCAGGGAAGCGCGGCGTTCTTGTTGCCGCTCGCCTTGATTCTTCCGGAAACCGGCTGGCCGCCGTCAATAATATACTCGCTCATAAAATTAATTTACAAGCAATAGCGAAATCTGTCAATGATCCGGCGCGATGGTCCCGCCGCCTATCACCAGGTCGCCGTCGTAAAGGACCACCGCCTGCCCCGGCGCGATGGCGCGCTGGGGGGAATCGAATTCCACGCGCAGCTCGCGCTCGGCGGTTTGCCAGACCGTCGCCGCCTGCTCCTTCTGCTGATAGCGCGTCCGCGCCTGAACGCGCGTCGGGCCGTCGAGCCGCGCGCAGGCGATAAGGTTCGCGTCCCTGGCGACCAGGCTTTTGCGGTACAGGCCAGATTCCGGCGCCAGAACCACGGCGTTGCGTTCGGGCGACTTTTCCGCCACGTACAGGGGCGCGGCGGCGCTTACCCCAAGCCCGCGCCTTTGGCCTATCGTGTAGCGGATGATCCCCCTGTGCCGGCCCAAAACGGCGCCGGCCGGATCGACTATGTCCCCCGGCGCGCATTTTTCGCCGACATAGGCCTCGATGAAGGCGCCGTAGTCGCCCTCCGGCACGAAGCAGATGTCCTGGCTTTCGGCCTTGTCCCCGGTCGCGAGGTTTTGGGCCCGGGCTATCTCGCGCGCCTCCCGCTTCGTGAATTCGCCCAGGGGAAAGCGCGCGCGGGAAAGCTCCTGTTGGCGAAGGCCGTAAAGGACGTAGCTTTGATCTTTTTGGGGGTCGCGCGCCTTGCGCAACAGATGCCTGCCGCTGGCAGGATCGAGCGCGACCCGCGCGTAATGCCCGGTTGCCAGAAGGTCGAAATCGTCGAAATCATGAGCGAGCAGGGCCCGCGACAGAAGGCCAAAGTTAAATTTTACGCCGAGATTGCAAAAGACGCAGGGGTTGGGCGTTTCGCCGCGCAAATAGGCCCGCGCGAAAGGCTCGACGACGCGAAGCTCGAACTCGCGGGAAAAGTCCAGCGCGTAATGCGCGATGCCCAGGCGCTCGGCGACGGCCCGCGCGTCGCTCAGGTCCCGCGCCGCGCCGCGCGGCCTTCCCAGCCTGTCGTCCAGGCCCGAGCGCAGGTCGAGCGTGAAGCCGGCGCAGTCGTGCCCCTGCTCGAGCATAAGAGCCGCGGCGACGGAGCTGTCCACTCCGCCGGACATGGCGACGAGGGCCTTGCGACGCACTCTAGCCGCGCAGGCCCGCGACGGCGGCGCTGACCCGGGCCTCGCTTTCGCGCATCGCCTGGAGGGTTTTTTCGATAAGCGCGTCCAGCTCCCAGCCGAGCATCCCGGCGCCCTTTTCGATCACCTCGCGCGAGCAGCCGGCTGCGAAGGCCGGGGTTTTGTATTTCTTTTTGACGGACTTGATTTCCATGTCCATGACGCTTTTCGAGGGCCGCATTAGCGCCGCCGCCCAGATAAGGCCGGTAAGCTCGTCCGAGGCGTAAAGGATTTTTTCCATTATATGCTCCGGCTTTACGTCCACCGCCGTAAGGCCGTAGCCGTGCGAGCAGACGGCGCGGACAAGATCCTCGCTCGCGCCGGCGGCGGCAAGCAGTTCCCGCGCCTTGACGCAATGCTCGTCCGGAAAGCGCTCGAAGTCGATGTCGTGCAAAAGCCCGACCGCGCCCCAAAAATCCTCGTCCGCCTCGAAGCCCTGCTCCCTGGCGAACCAGCGCATGGCGGCCTCGACCGTCAGCGCGTGCTGCAAGTGGAAAACCTCGTCATTGTACTGTCTGAGCAAATCCCAAGCCTGCTCGCGGCTGATATTGGCGTTCATGAGGACATTGTAGAGAAAAAGGGGTTAAAAGTCGAGGTTGGGCCGCGCGGCCTTTTGACCTAAGGCCTTTGATCGGTGGCCCCCTCCGCAGGGCCGCGCGCGGGACCTCGGGCATGTGGTGCCATGCGTGGAGTTTTGCTTCGCAAAACTCCGAGGCCAAAGCGCCAAAGGCGCTTTGGCCCGCCCTCGACGCCCGCGCGCGGCCCGGCGGAGGGCATACGCGATGGGCTTTTTGCAAGAAAGGCCGCTCTTCTATAGGAAAAAGCTCCGTTCAAGGCGCCCCTGCGCCTTGAACGGAGCTTTTAGGTTGGCGGGGCTTTGATCCCTAAGCAACCATGCGTGGAGTTTAGACGCGGGCTTTGGCCCGCGTCTAAACTCCGAGGCCACAGCGTCGCGCGAAGCGCGGCGCTGTGGCCCCTTACCCGTCGCCCAGGAAATCGAGCCTGCGCAAAAACATGCGAAGAACCGTGTCGCGATCCACGACGATGCGGGCCTGCGCTCCTATGCCTGCGCGAAGCTCGGCGGCGCCGCCCGGCGAATCGATCCAGGGCCGCTCGAGGGCGGCCTCGGCCACGAAGACCGGAAGGCCGCCCGGCCCGAGGCTGAAGTCCGCCGGGATCAGGTCTATCTCCGCCTCGAGCGTTCCGTAGCGCGAGGGCGGCAGGCCGGGGAAGCGAAGCACGGCCTTCTGCCCGGCGCGCACCCGCGCGACGTGAGCCGGCTCTATGTACAGATCCGCTCGCAGGCCGGCCTCCGGCACTATCGCCAGAAGCTCCTCGCCGGGCGCCACCGCGTCGCCGGGGTTAAGCCGGCGAAGCTCGCTCAGCCGGCCGGAAATGGGCGCGCGAATGGAGGCCCCGGCGATCCCCCGCTCCAGATCCGAGACGCGCCGTTCCAGGCTTTCCCTTTGCGCCGTCATGGCCCGCAGCGCGTCGGCCGTCTCCACGGCCATTGCGTCGAGCCACAGCGCAAGCGCTACCTGCGCGCGCGAAAGCTCCCGCTCCATTTCCTCCAGGCGTGCGCGCACGGACACAAGCTCAGGCTGCCGCCTCTCGTTTTCCAGCCTTACGCGCAGGTCCTCGACGATCATCTCCCTGTGCAGCCTTTCAAGCAGGAACTGCCGCGAGCGAAGGAAGGCCTCCCCGTCGCCCTCGGGCGCGGCGTTCGCGCCCAGGCGTATCGTCTCCAAAAGCGCCTCGCGCGCGGCGATGCCGGCGGAGATTCTCGCCATGAGCGCGAGCGAGTTTTCAAGCTCCAGCTCGTCCGCCGCGACGTCCAGGCGCAAAAGCAGCGCGCCCTGCTCCACGTAGTCGCCGTGCGCGTAGCGGATCTCGACCGCCTGCCCGCCGGAAAGGCTGCGCGCTATCGATATCGTCCGCGCCGGGCGCAGAAGGGCCTGCGCGCGGACCACGTCGTCCATCCGCGCGACGCTCGCCCAGGAGACGGCGGCGATAATAATCGATAAAATGATTAGGACAATGTTCCTTCCGGCGCGCGAGGGCCGCGTCATGAAAAACTGATAGCCAAGGTGAAAGTCCTCCATGTCGGAAAAGTTGATAGGTTTCCTGTCCATCAGGCCGCCGCCTCGTCCCAAAGCCTTTTATAAAGGCCGCCGCGCGCCAGAAGCTCCTCGTGATCGCCGCTTTCGACTATGCCGCCTGAGTCCATAACGAAAAT